>JBAQXA010000489.1:0-2119 GCA_049299195.1 Nocardioides sp. | reverse complement strand
CTCAACCCCGGCCAAAACCTCGCGGACGCGATCGCTGCGTCCTCCGACGCGGTCGAGCTGACCGATCACTCCCTGCATGTCGAGCCTCAAGACGTCGCCGTGCCACCGGCCTACGCCGAGATCATGACGCGCGGCTGGGGCGACATCGCCCTTGATCTGCCGCCTCATCCAGCGGCCGCACGCCTGGCCGAGCGCCGCGCCCGGTTGGCCGCCGAGTTCCCCGGCGAGCGACTGGTGCTGCCGGCCGGCACCTTCAAGGTGCGCTCCTATGACACCGACTACCGGTTCCGCGCCGACACCGCGCACGCCTACTTCACCGGCAACCTCACGAGTGATGCGGTGCTGTTGATCGACGGCGGCGAGAGCACCCTGTTCATTCGGCCCCGCTCCGGGCGCGACACGGTCGAGTTCTTCCGCGACCGGCAGTACGGCGAGCTGTGGGTGGGTCGGCGCCCCTCACTGGAGGAGGTTGCCGAGCAGCTTCAGATTCGCTGCCGCAACATCGACGACCTCGCCGCGATCCTCGAAGTCGGCGGCAAGACCCGTGTCCTGCGGGGCGTGGAGCCGCGGGTCGACGCCCTCGTCCCGCTGGACCTCACCCGCGACGGCGAACTGGCTCGCGTTGCCTCCGAGATGCGGCTCATCAAGGACGACTGGGAGCTCGGCGAACTGACCCGCGCGTGCGAGGCCACGACCTTGGGCTTCGAGGACTCCGTGCGCGACTGGGACAACGTCTTGAAGTACGGCGAGCGCTGGCTTGAGGGCACCTTCTTCCGCCGCGCCCGCGCAATGGGCAACGACATCGGCTACGACTCGATCGTCGCCGGTGGCCGGCACGCCACCGTGCTGCACTGGATCGACAACACCGGCACCCTCAACCCCGGCGAACTCGCGCTGCTCGACATGGGGGTGGAGGGGCACCACCTCTACACCGCCGATGTCACGCGCACCCTGCCGATCTCGGGACGCTTCAGCGCGCTCCAGCGCGAGTTGTATGACGTGGTGCTCGCCGCCCAGCAGGCCGGCATCGACGCCGTGCGCCCCGGCGTACCGTTCACCGCTCCGCACCACGCGGCGATGAACGTCTGCGCCAACGCGCTCGCCGACTTGGGGCTGCTGCCCTGCTCGGCGGAGGAGGCCCTCGACCCCGCGTCCAAGGTCTACGCCCGGTGGACCCTGCACGGCACGTCACACATGCTCGGCATGGACGTGCACGACTGCGGCGCCGCCGCCACCGAGATCTACCCCGAGGGAGATCTCGCAGAGGGCCTGGTGATCACGGTCGAGCCCGGCCTCTACTTCCAGGCCGAGGACTTGTTGGTGCCCGAGGAGTTCCGCGGCATCGGCATCCGCATCGAGGACGACATCGTCGTCACCGCCGACGGCTCCACCAACCTCTCCGCCGCCCTCCCCCGCGACGCCGATGAGATCGAGTCGTGGATGGCCCGCCTCTCCGGCCGCTGATCGGCGCAGCGCAGGCCCGGCGCAACCACGAGCGCTCGTGGCGAACGCTTACGGCTGCCAAAACCCCCTTCCGACAGCCACAAGCGTGCGCAGCGAACGCTCATGGCTGTCCCGTCGTTCTGCCACTCACAGCCACCCAAGTCGCCCCGCATGCCCGAGAGTTTGATCCTGGTGCCGGTTGATGGGCGACAATATGTGCCGCCAGCCCCCGTAGCTCAGCTGGATAGAGCAGCGGCCTTCTAATCCGCCGGTCACAGGTTCGAATCCTGTCGGGGGCGCCAGCACCTCCGCCGGTACCTCCGCCGGTCCGTCCGCCCCAGTTCGGCTTCATGTGCCGACGCGCCGCCGAAATCCCCAACCCGGCCAGGAGCGCCAGATAGAAATGGATCGGCCCCGCGAGGTATGAGTTCGCGGGGCCATAGCTATTTGCCGCCGGATCACTGGTTGCGCCCGGCCACTGGTTGCGCCCGGACGTCGCCCTCTCCACACCGCGGAACGGTCGGTGGTGAGGCGTCCTTGCCAGATGGCTTGCCGATCAACCGGCCAGATGAGTTGTGCCGATGAGTTGTGCCAGATGACTTGGCGTACGCGGCTTGGCCCCCCTGGCTAGCCGCGTACGCCACGGATCGTCATCCGCATCACCGGCTGATGTGAA
>JBAQXA010000488.1:0-3696 GCA_049299195.1 Nocardioides sp. | reverse complement strand
TCGCCGCACCGGCCGCGGGGGCGGGTGAGCAGGACGTCAAGGCGTTGCTGGCTGCGGCCGGGCTGCCCGTGCCAGGGGGTCGGTTTGCGGAGTCAGTCCCCGATGCCGCGGCCGCGGTTGCCGAGGTTGGCGGCTCGGCGGTATTCAAGGCCGTCGTGCCGGGCCTGCTGCACAAGAGCGACGCGGGGGGTGTCCTGGTGGGCATCGATGAGCCAGCAGCCGCCCGCGCCTACGCGCAGACCGCGGCACTCGGCGGCCGGGTCTGGGTCGAGGAGTGCGTCCCCGCCGGCGTCGAAGTGCTTGTTGGGCTCGCCCCCAGCCCGTTGGGCACGGTGCTGACCGTCGGTGTCGGGGGCGTCCTGACCGAGGTGATGGCCGACGTCGCGCTCCGCTTGCTCCCAGTGGACCGCGCCGAGGTCGAGGCCATGCTCGACGAGACCCGGCTGGGTCGGCTGCTCGCGGGGGTGCGGGGTGCGCCCCCGGCCGATCGCGCGGCCCTCGTCGACCTAGTGGTCCGCCTGTGCGGTGGCCTGGCCGACTGGCCGGCTGGCTTCGAACTCGACCTCAATCCGGTCACCGTGCTGGGCGACGGTGTCCGCATCCTCGACGCGGCCTATGTCGCACCCACCAAGGGGGCCTGATGGACATCGCCACGCTGGTCGGCCGCGCGGCCGCGCGCTTCGGAGACCGCACCGCGATCATGGGTCCCGACGCGACGCGGAGCTTCGCCGAGCTCGGCGACCGGGTCGTGCGGATCGCCAACGCGCTCGCGGCGCTCGGACTTGAGCCCGGCGACCGGGTGCTCGACCTGCAGACGAACTCGACGTCATACGTCGAGACCGACCTGGCGATCCGTGCGGGCGGCTTCGTGAGAGCGGCGCTCAACTACCGCCTCCACCCGACCGACTGGCTGCGCATCGCGGAGGACTCGGGTGCGCGCGCGCTGGTCTATGACGCGCGGTTCGCGGAGGCAACAGAGGAGTTGCGCGCGGGGATCGAGCACGTCGTGGTGGTGGGCGACGGGCCTGGGCTGGCGTCGGAGACGCTGCTCGCGGAGGCGTCTGACGCCCCGCTGCCGGTGCGCGATCCGGACGCGCTCTGCGGGCTGCACTACTCCTCCGGCACGACTGGCCGGCCGAAGGGCGCCCAGCGCACGCATCGCAACTGGCTGGCCAGCGTGGTCAACATGACGCACGACGTCTTGGGTGGGGTGCCGTGTGCCGACGACTGTTATGTGCACGCCGGCCCGATCACGCACACGTCAGGGCTGTTCCTGTTGCCGTTCCTCGTCGCCGGCGCACCCCAACTCGTGTTGCCGACCTGGGATCCGGCCGCGTTTGTCGCTGCGGTGCGCGACCAGGGTGCGACGCACACCGCGCTGGTGCCGACGATGGTGGCCCGCCTCCTCGCGGTGCCGGGCATCGAGCCGCTGACGGGCCTGAAGATGCTGGCGTATGCCGGCGCGCCGATGCCGCCCGAACAGCTCCGGCAGGCGGCCGAGAGGCTCACCCCACACCTCGTGCAGTACTACGGTCTCGTCGAGGCGATCCCGCCGGTGACGGTGCTCGACGCCGCCGCCCACGCCCGCGGGTTGGGCGACGAGCCGGAGTTGTTGACCTCGGCGGGCCGGTCCGCCCTAGGCGTGGAGATCGCGGTCGTGGACGACGCCGGGCAGCGGGTTGCGGTGGGGGAGCCCGGCGAGATCATCACGCGCGGCGACCACGTCATGGCCGGCTATTGGAACGCGGCCGCGCGCGCGGACCTCAGCAAGTCGGTGGTGGACGGGTGGCTGCACACCGGAGACCTCGGCCGGATCGATGCCCACGGCAATCTCTGGCTGATGGATCGGATGGGCGACATGATCATCAGCGGCGGCTACAACATCTATCCGCGCGAGGTCGAGGACGTCGTGGCTGAAGTGCCGGGGGTCGCCGAAGTCGCCGTGCTCGGCGTGGCCGACCCCGACTGGGGGCAACGGGTGGTCGCGCTGGTGACCCTCGACGACGAGGGTGGGGGGAGTGCCGCTCAACCGGGGGCGTTGGAGGCGGCGGTGATCGCCCACTGCGGCGCGCGGTTGGCGGCATACAAGAAGCCGAAGGAGGTGCGCGTGCTCGACGCGTTCCCGCTCAACTCCACCGGCAAGATCGCCAAGCGGGTGCTGCGCGATCAGTTGGAGGCGGGCCAGTCTGAGGCGGGCCAATCTGAGGCGGGCACGTGAACCGGCCGGATCCCACGCTCCGGGCCGGCTATGCCCCACCGGGCGCCGAGCAGCCCGGTGAGTTCCCGTTCACGCGCGGTGTCAGCCCCGAGCCAGCCGTCTGGATCATGGGGCAGTACGCCGGCTTCGGCACGCCGCGGGAGTCCAACGCGCGCTTTCGGTCGTTGTTGGCCGCCGGCCTGACCGGCTTCTCGGTCGCGCTGGACCTGCCGACCCAGATGGGCATCGACTCCGACGACCCGCGAGCGGTTGGGGAGGTCGGGCGCGTCGGCGTCGCGATCGACTCGCTGGCCGACATCGAGATCTTGATGGACGGCATCCCGCTGGAGCAGATCAGCCAGGTCCGCACGACCGCCAACTCCATCGGCTACATCTGGGCAGCACTCTTTGTTGCGCTGGCCGAGAAGCGGGGCGTCGACCCCACGCGCTTCGGGCTGTTCATCCAAAACGATGTGCTGAAGGAGTTCATCGCCCGCGGGACCCAGATCTTCCCGCCGGAGCCGTCGCTGCGGCTGGCGGTGGACTGCATCGAGTACTGCGCCCAACACATGCCGACGTGGACGCCCCTTGCCATGAGCGGCTATCACATCCGGGAGTCCGGTGCCTCGGCCACCCAAGAGGTGGCGTTCACCTTTGCCAATGCCAAGGCCTATCTCGACGAGTGCGTCCGGCGCGGCATCAGCATCGACCAGGTCGCGCCGACGCTGTTCACCTTCTTGGCGATCACGCCGGAGTTGTTGCCGGAGGTCGCGAAGTTCCGCGCCGCCCGCCGGGTCTGGGCCCACCTCATGCGCGACGGCTACGGCGCGCTCGACCCGGCCTCCCAACAGCTGCGGATCTTTGCCTTCACGGCCGGCTCCTCGCTAACCGCCCAGCAGCCGCTCAACAACGTGGTCCGAGCCTCCGTCGAGGCGACCGCGGCCGCGTTGGCCGGCGTACAAACCATGCACGTCTCGGCGTATGACGAGGCGCTGGGTGTGCCCACCGAGGCGGCGGCGACGCTGGCCTTGCGCACCCAGCAAGTGATCGCGTTCGAGACCGGCCTCACCGCGACGGTCGATCCGCTCGCCGGTTCCTACGCCGTGGAGCAACTGACCGACGAACTGGCCGCCTCGATCACCGGGTTGTTGGCCGACATCGACGAGCAAGGTGGCGCGCTGGCGTGCATCGACTCGGGGCTGTTTGCGCGCGAGCTGGGCGACGCGGCCTACCGGCAGGCGCTCGCGATCGACTCCGGGCAGAAGGTGGTGGTGGGGGTCAACCGCTTCCCCGCGCCCGCCGAGCCGCTGGAGGTATTCCGGGTTGATGAGGCGGTCGAGCGAGACCAGACCGAGGCAGTCAGGAGCGTGCGCGCGACGCGCGACGGCGCGGCCGTCGAGGCGGCACTGGCCCGGTTGGCCGAGGACGTCGCGGCCGGTCGCTCGGTGATGCCGGCGACCATCGAGGCGGTGCGGGCCTACGCCACGATCGGCGAGATC
>JBAQXA010000487.1:0-2358 GCA_049299195.1 Nocardioides sp. | reverse complement strand
CTCAACAACCGGGAGAGGGAACCCATCCAGGAAAGGAAACACCACCATGAAACGACTGCTCGCACTCCTACTCACCGCCCATCTCGGACTCCACGCGCGCCTGCGCGCCCGAAGCGAACGGGGCTCGGTGACCACCGAGCACGTCCTCTGGGCGGTCGCGGTCATCGCCATCGTCGGGATCGTGGTCGCCGCGGTGAAGGCTTATGTCGAAAGCCAAGCCGGAAACATCAAGTAGCAGGCCGGGCGTGCGAGCAAGGGACGAGCGCGGCTCGGTCTCCATCCAACTCGTCATCCTGCTGCCTGCCCTGTTCGCGGTGATGTTCCTCGGGATGCAGGCCGCGCTGTTCTACCACGCCCGCACGGTGGCGATCGCCGCCGCACAAGAAGGCGCGAAAGCCGCTGGCAGCGAGAACGGCAAGGAGTCCGACGGCGTACAAGCCGCCGAGGCGTTCATCGCTGAGGCCGGCGGAGATAACGTCCTCACCGGCGCGACCACCACGGCAAACCGAACCAGCACCACAGCGACCGTGGTCGTCCAAGGCCACTCATTGAGCGTGATCCCAGGCTGGTCGCCCGTGGTCCGTCAAGCGGCATCCGTGCCCGTCGAGAGGCTGACCGCACCATGACATCCGGGCGGGCCAGATGGCGGCGACTGGTGAGGGATGAGCGGGGCTCAGCTGCGGTCGAGGCCGTGGTTGGCGTGCCCGCCTTCGTGCTGTTCGTCGGGCTCATCATCTTCGGGGGAAGGACCGCGACCACCCATCAGTCCGTCGAGACCGCCGCCGCCGATGCCGCCCGCGCCGCGTCCATCGAACGCACCGCGACCGTCGCCAAGAACAAGGCCGTCGCGGCAGCGACCACCAGCCTGTCCAACCAAAGCATCAACTGTCTCGACATCGACGTGACCGTGGACACCAGCCAGTTCAGCCGCACGGTCGGCGAAACAGCAACCGTCACAGTGACGGTCCAGTGCCGCCTCGACCTCTCCGACCTGTCCGTACCCGGAGTGCCTGGCAGTCGCCTCATCAAGGCCACCACGACCAGCCCGATCGATACCTGGAGGGAACGCGGATGACACCCCAAACCTCTACCCGCCACCGCCACCGCCACCGCCACCGCCACCGGGACGAGCGTGGCTCCATCTCGATCTGGCTCGTCACCTCCAGCTTCGTGATGATGATGCTCGTCGGGCTCGCCGTCGACCTCGGCGGCCAGGTCCACGCCAAACAGCGTGCCCACAACATCGCCGCCGAAGCAGCCCGCACCGGCGCCCAGCAAGTACAGCCCGCCCCAGCCATCCAAGGCCAGTACGTCCGCGTCGATGCCACCGCCGCCCGTACCGCCGCCGAGCAGTACCTCGCCGCCGCCGGCATCGAGGGCACGGTCACCGTCACCGGCCAAGACACCATCCATGTCGCCGTCACCGACACCTACACACCCACGTTCCTCTCCTTCATCGGCATCGGCGACCTCACCGTCACCTCAGATGCCTCAGCCCGCATCGTCCGCAGCCTGGGAGGAACCGAACAATGAGACCCACCACGCGAGGGCGAGTACGCGACCGCCTCTCCGGCCTCGGAGCCACACTGCTGATCGCCGCCTTCGTCATCGGGATGCCGCCACTGCTCTTCGCCATCGACGCAAAGCCCTGGCACGAAAGCCTTGGCGACATCGGCTCACTCTTGACCAACCCGGACGACGGCACCCTCGCTCTGCTCGTTGTCGCTGTGGTCGCCTGGCTTGCGTGGGCAGCCATGACGGCGCTGTTCGCCCTTGAAGTCCTCGCCTTCATCCGTGGCGTACCGGCCCCACGCCTCCCTGGTCTCGGACCGCTTCAAGATCAAGTCGGGAATCTCGTAGCCGTGGCCGCCCTACTGTTCGTCGCCACCCCTGCGATCGCACCGGCGTTCGCTCCACAGGCAGCCCACGCTGCTCCCGAGACGCCTCAGCAGATCGTGATCCCGACGGCAACGCCGCTCGCCGAGACTGCCACCGCTGCAACCCCCGTGGTCACTTCCGGCCCCGACGAGGCGACGACACTCGACTACACGGTGCGCCGTGGTGACAGCCTGTGGAAGATCGCCCAAGAGCAGCTCGGGGACCCGATGAGGTTCCACGAGATCGTTAGCCTCAACCCGGATGCTCTCCGGGGCCGCGCGGACTTCATCGACCCCGGCATGGTCCTGCGCCTGCCCAGCGACGCAGCACCCACCCGCGAGGAAACCGAAGATGCACCCCAACCAGAAGAGACCTACGTCGTGGAATCCGGCGACACGCTGTGGGAGATCGCCGACGAGAAGCTCGGTTCCGGTGAGCGCTACCCCGAGATCTTCGAGGCTTCGCGCGACACCGTGCAAC
>JBAQXA010000486.1:0-5287 GCA_049299195.1 Nocardioides sp. | reverse complement strand
GCCCAGGGCTTCCTCCGCTCGGGAGTGCGCCGAGTCGGTGAGGCGGTGCTGAGCCCGCCGGGCAGATTTCCGGGCAGCGGTGAGACCGGCTCCGGGCGGGAGGATCTGCGTGTCGCTGACTTCTCGGCGGCCACCCTCGGCAGCGCGGCGGTCGGTCACGCAGCCTTGTCGGCCTTTAACGCAGCTCGTGACCGCGGCCGAGTGGTGCTGCTGCTAGGCGCCTCGCGCCGCCCCGGTGACCGGCTGGCTCCGGATCGGGCGACGGGGTACCTCAGGCTGCGGCCGCCGCGCTCGGCGTCGGCCCCCGAGATCGCCGACCTGCTGCGGCAGACCGCTCCCGAGCCCGACTTCCCCGAGACCGCAGCGGGTGGCCTTGGCCCCCTCATCGTGCGTCTCTTGCGCGCGCGGCTGGGTGCTACTGCCTTGATCAGCAACCTCGGGGTTGTGAGTGCGGCCGGACTCCAGCGAGTCGCGATGTTCCCGGCCCCTAGCGGCCCCCGCGCCGTGGCGTTGGGGTTGGCGTCGACCGCGGAACTCACCACGCTCACGCTGCGTACGCAACGGTCCGACTTCACCGTCGAGGAGAGCGACCACGTCTTCACCGCGGTGTGTGCGGGCTTCACCGCCTTGGGGGCCACCCTCAGGAGCGGTCCTCAGTAAGGGGCCTCAGTAAGGGTCCTCAGTAGGGGCCTCAGTAAGGGTCATAGGGCGAGTCGTGGCCGACCAAGCGCGCGACCGGCCGCAACCGCAGTCGCAGCAACACCTTGATCCCGACGTTGCGTAGCCACCACGGGACTTCCGCCAGGACACGTCGGCGATCTGCCCAGGTGGGTCGGGCGCAGCGAAACAGGGCCAGGGACCCAGCGCGTTTGACGTAGCGCAAATCGCGGGAGGGGAGCACACGGGCCAAGATGCCGAGGGTGACTCCGATCGATGAGTAGGCGTCGTGCACGAGCACGGGTGCGTCCGCGGGCAGATGGGTCCGCCAGAGGAGGTCGTCGCTCAGCGTCCAGAAGTCGTGCTTGCCGTCGATATAGAGGAAGTCGAATGCCTCATCCCAGTCGGGTCGCGCCTGAGTGGAGTAGGCACCGACGTGGCGCACGAGGTCGCGCACACCAGCTGCGGTGAGGTTTCGCTCGAACTTCTCGGCGGTGGTCTGCCCGCCGAAGAGTCGGCCCTCCACGAAGGGGTCGATCGCGATCACCGAGCCGCCCAGCTGACGCGCGGCATGGGCCAACACGACGGTTGAGCGGCCTTGATGGCTGCCGATCTCCAGCAGGGTCGCCCCGGCCGGGCACGCCAGCGCCTGGTCATAGAGGAGTCGGCCTTGCGCCTCGGTCAACCAGCCGGGAACCGCGTCGGCGGCGGCCCAAATCTCCTCCCAGCCGGGCGTCGGTGCCGGGTCGGGCGGGGATTGGGGCGACATCGGTGGTTGGTCCGTTCGGCAGATCGCGGGGATACACTCTCGCGGCAGAGTACTCGACGGTAACCGGAGCGATCGTGCGGAGGGAGATCGTCATCGACGACCACGCCCCACCCGTTCGCTCGGGCCGGCAGGGTGATCACCTCGTGACGGTCCTGATCGCCTGCGGGTTGATGCTCTGGTCCTTCCTGCAGCGCCCGGGCCAGTCGACCTTCGATACGAAGTTCGATCTCACCGCCGATCCAGGTGCGTTCCTCTCGCGCAGTCTGCATCTGTGGAACCAGCAGTCGAACTTCGGCGAACTGCAGAACCAGGCCTACGGCTACCTCTTCCCCCAAGGGCTCTTCCACCTGCTCGGCGAGTGGCTGGCCCTGCCCGACTGGGTGGTCCAACGGCTGTGGTCCGGGCTGCTCCTAATCGTGGCGTATGACGGCGCCCGGCGCCTGGTGCGCGCCCTCGCACACACCCGACTTGAGGACCCCCTCACCGAAGCGGCCGACAGCGCGTGGAGCACCTGGCCGGCCCACCTTGCCGGGTTCGCGTTTGCGGCCTCACCGCGCCTGCTGGGGCTGTCGGGAGTGCTGAGCGCCGAGGTGCTCCCCACGGCGGTTTTGCCGTGGGTGGTCCTCCCTCTGGTGCTTGCGGGCCAGGGCCGACTCACGCCACGCACCGGCGGGTTGTTGTCCGGCGTCGCGGTGCTCTTGATGGGCGGGGTCAACGCGGTCGAGAACCTCGCCGCCTTGCCGCTGCCCTTCTTCGTCGTCGTTGCGGGGCTGGGCACGCTCAGGGGTCGGCGGCTGGCCGGCTGGTGGGCCCTGTCCACCACCGCGGCCGCAACCTGGTGGATGGCGCCGCTGCTGGTGTTGGGCAAATACAGCCCGCCCTTCCTCGACTACATCGAGACCTCCTCCGCCGTCGTCAACCCGCTGGGGTGGGCCAACACCGTGCGCGGAGCGGACCACTGGCTCGCCTTCATCTATGTCGGCGGCCGCCCCTGGTGGCCGGGGGCCTACGACCTCGCCTACCAGCCCCACTTGATCCTCGCGACCGCGTTGGTGACCGCGCTCGGCATCGCCGGCCTCGGGATGCGCAGCATGCCGTTGCGTGGTGCGCTGATTGGGTCGCTCGTCCTTGGTTTGGTCTGCATGACCGTTGCCCGCACCGGGCCGCTGGCCGCGCCGACTCAGGGCCTCGTGCAGTTCCTGCTCGACGGACCGCTGTCCATGTTGCGCAACGTGCACAAGGTCGATCCCCTCGTGCGACTGCCCCTCGCGTTGGGCCTGGGCCACTTGCTGGTGGGGATCGCGGCAGGCACTGGCCGGCTGTCGTCTGTTCGGCGCCGCACCACAGCGCTCGGTCTGATCACCGCACTGGTCGTTGTCTCTGCCCAGCCACTGTTTGTCGGCACGCTCCGCCGTCCTGGGTGGTCTGCTGTGCCGGACGCGTGGGGTGAGGCCGCGGCATACGTCGGTGAGCACGCGCGTGGCGCCACACTGGTGCTGCCCGGTTCGGGGTTTGGGCAGCAGACCTGGGGCTGGACGATCGACGAGCCGATCCAGGGATTGGCGACCACGCCGTGGGCAACCCGAAGTCAGGTGCCGCTCACGCCGGGCCAGACGATCCGCTACCTCGATGCCATCGAGGAGCGCGTGGAGGACGGCATCGGCTCGCCGCGGCTCGCCTCAATCCTGCGTCGGGCAGGCATTAGCCACATCATCGTCCGCCGCGATCTCGATCTCTTCGCCGCGGGAGTCCCCGAACCCAGCCGCGTGGATCTTGCTCTGGCCCAGAGCCCCGGCCTGACCCGCGTCGCGGGATTCGGCAGGTCCGGCTTCGGCGACCAGCCCCTGCTGGAGGTGTACGCCGTCACCGGTGCCGCGAGCCAGCCTGCGGAGGCGGTGTTGACCGAGAGCGTGGCCACGATGGCGGGTGGGCCGGAGGACATCGTGGCGGCCGAAGAGGCAGGTGTCTTGGATTCGGGCCGTCCGGTGCTCTTCACGACCAAGGAGCCGCAGATCGTCGGCGATGGCTACCGCCGCCGAGAGCGCGGCTTCGGCCGACTCCACGACGCGGTGAGTCAGGTGATGTCTCCCGAGGAGCCCTTCCGGGTCCGTCGCTCGGCCAACGACTATCCAGGCGTTGCGGGCCAGCCACGAGTGACCGCGCGCTACACCGGCATCAAGCGGATCGTGGCCTCCAGTTCGGGCGGCTACATCGACACGCTCGGAGCGGTGCGACCCGAACTCGGGCCCTATTCGGCCCTCGATGACATTCTCTCGACCTATTGGCAGTCCGCCCCGCTGACACAGCCCACCGGCCAGTGGGTCGAACTCACCCTGAGCGAACCGACCGTTATCGACGAGGTAGTCATCGTGGCCGGGGTCGACGGCGTCTCAGGCGTGCCGGTCCGGCAACTGCGTGTCGACGTCGGCACGGGGAGCCAGCGCCAGGCGCGCACAGTCACTCCAGACCCCACTTCCGGCGAGGCGACGGTCCGGTTCGAGCCGATTCGCGCCGAAACCGTGCGTGTCGAGATCGCCAAGGTCGCGGGCAAATCCGGGGTCGCCTCCCTGCGGGAGATTGCGATCCCGGGCGTGCGGTTCGACCGGGCCTTGGTGATCCCCGACGCCGCGGCCGGAGCGGACACGAGCTTCGTGTTCCGGGCTCGTCCGCATCGTCGGGCGTGCATCAGTTCTCCACTCGGTGAGCAGTGCTCCGCCGGGCAGGGGCGGGTGAGTGAGGAGGAGCGCGGGTTGGTGCGCGCCTTCAGCCTCAGCGAAGCCGGCTCGTGGCGGTTGCGTGGTGAGGTGGTCGCCCTCGGCAGCGACGCGACCCAACAGTTGCTGGAGCCGTACCTGCGGCCGGGTGTTCGCGTCCGCGCCAGCAGCACGTTTCACAACGAGCCGGGGGTAGGGGCACAGCTCGCGTTCGACGGTAACCCCACGACGTACTGGATGTCGGACCCCTCCGACGGCACACCCACGCTGCACCTTGAGTGGGGGCAGCCGCGTCGCCTGACCTCGTTGCACGTCGTGGGCTCTCCCCTCGAGGTGGCCGCGCCTTCCAGCGCCGTGATTCGAGCCGGAAAACGTGTCCGCAATGTGGTGATGGGCACCAACGGCACCGGCCAGTTCGAGCCGCTGACAACCAGGCGCCTCGACATCCTGTTCCCGACGGCCCGCACTCCCGAGGGTGAGCCCGTGTCCGTGGGTGTGGGCGAGCTCCTCCTGCCCGGGCTCGGCGACCTGGTCAAGCCGACCGATCTGCACGCAAGCACCGGCGCGGTCTGCGGCCTCGGACCAGAGGTGGAGATCGATGGCCGGCTCCTGCGCACCCGCGTGAGGGGCACCATCGGTGACGTCCTCCAAGGCACCCCCCTCCAGTGGAGATCCTGCGACGGCCCGGTGAGCCTCGGCGAAGGCGAGCACGAGGTTCGGCTCCGCTCGACCGGGCAGTACGCCGCCACTGCCGTCACCCTGGCGCCCCACCGCGCGGTTGCCGACATCTCGGCACCGGTGCAGCGGCGCCCGGTGCGGGTGACGCAGTGGACCACGTGGGCCCGCGCGGTCCAGGTTGCGCCCGGGAGTGAAGCCATCTTGCGGGTGCCGGAGAACGCCAACGCTGGCTGGCAGGCCACCCTGGACGGCAAGCGCCTGCGGTCGGTGACGATCGACGGTTGGCAACAGGGTTATGTGGTGCCGGCGGGGGAGGGAGGCCGCGTGACGCTCGTTTTCGCTCCGGACCGGGCCTATCGCCTCGCCCTCCTGCTCGGCCTCCTGGCGGCCCTCGGTCTCGGCGTAGCGGCGGCCTGGTCCGCTTGGCGCGATCGGCAACTGACAGGCACGGCGCCTGGCGGTGCCGACA
>JBAQXA010000485.1:0-5927 GCA_049299195.1 Nocardioides sp. | reverse complement strand
GGAAAGACGGTGCGCGTGACCGGCGTACACGCCGCCGAGGAGCGGCTCGACCAGCCGATCGACAACCTCCTGGCCGAAGCGTTCGGCGACGAGCGTGCCGACCGATACATCTGCGGTGGCCTCGCTGGGCGCCGTCGGGATCACCTCGGCGAGGGCACGCGCAAGGCCCTCGGGCGACAGGACGCCACTCTCGGCCAGCGACACCGGATCGATCGGTGCACCCATCAAGGTGCGCGGCAGCGGACGCAGCCGTCCGCGCGAAAAGATCGCCGGGCTCGCCGGCTCGGGAGCGATGACCGGCAGCCCCAACTCGCGGGCGAGCGCGACCGTCTCGGGGCGGCGTTGCAGCGTTGCCTCGGCGCCGACATCGACCCGGCAACCCGCGACCCGAGCCGAGCGGAGCTTGCCGCCCACCCGGTCGGTGGCCTCCAGCACGATCACCGAGATCCCCTGCTGGGTCAGTCGGTACGCCGCGACCAGACCGGCCAGCCCACCTCCGACGACGACGCATCCCATCGCCCCAGTCTCGCGTGCTGCCGGGTCGCGCACCGCACCGGACACCACGGAACCGGGATCGACCGGTGAGCGTCCCATCCCGCATGAGGATCACCACCCGGCCGAGCGCCGCACTCATCGCCCCCCTGTTCCCGCTAGTGGCGGTCGTGCTGGCGGCGTTGCTGCTGACGGCCTGCGGCAGCGGTAGCAACGACAGCGCCGGTGAAAGCGCAGGCGACATCGCGGCCGATTCCCTGTCCAGCGAACCCGAAGCGGGCATCGAGGCCGGTGCGCCCGACGGCACCCTGTCGGAGGACAAAGGTGACGAGGTGGCGCCCGGGTCACCGGGCGACGGCGCCGATGACTCGCGCCGCACCGCAGTCCAGGAGCGCGCCATCATCGCGACCGGCTCGATCGGCGTACGCACCAAGGATGTGGCGGCGGCCGCCACGAAGCTCCGGGGCATGATCACGGCTGCCCGGGGCACCATCTCGACTGAGTCGATCGACGGCTTCGAGAAGGGCAAGCCGAGCTACCTCACCATGACGGTGCGGGTGCCGAGCACCCAGTTCGACTCCGTCTTGACGCGCGTCGGGGAGTTGGGCGAAGTCACCCACCACAGTCTCGGCACCGAGGACGTCACCACCCAGGTGATCGATGTGGACGCGCGCATCCGGGCCCAAGAGCGCAGCGTGCAGCGCATCCAGGTGTTGCTCGGCAAGGCCGAGTCGCTGTCGGACATCGTGACGATCGAGGGCGAGCTCACGCGCCGTCAGGCCGACCTGGACTCCCTGCGCGGACAACAGGCGTGGCTCAAGGACCAGACCTCCATGTCGACGATCGAGGTCACCCTCAGCACGCGGGAAGACGCCGAGGATCCCGAACCCCAAGGCGGCTTCCTCGGCGGGCTGAAGCAGGGGTGGAACGCCCTCGGCGAAGGCTTCGCCGCTGCGTTGACGATCCTCGGCTGGGCCCTTCCGTTCCTCATCATCGGCGTGCCGGTGCTGTGGGTGTGGCGGCTGCTGCGCCGCTCGCGGCGCCAGGAGACACCTGCGCCCGCCGCACCGACGCCCCCAGCCGCTTCCGCCGACGAACCTGCTGCGGTCTAGGGCTTAGTCGCCCGCGGGTTCCCACTCGTGGACGAACTCGGTGAGCCGCTGCAGCGCCCCCGGGTCCGTCGTCGGTATGACGCCGTGCCCCAGGTTGAAGATGTGGCCCGGCGCCGTCCGCCCCGCCGTCAACGTCTCGGCCGCGCGCGCCAGCATGACCTCGGTGGGTGCGAAGACGAGGGCAGGGTCCAGGTTGCCCTGCAGCGCCTTGGTGGGCACGACCGAGCGCGCATGGGCTAGCGGGGTGCGCCAGTCGACCCCGACCACGTCGGCCCCCGCGTCGGCCATCAGGTCGAGCAGCGAGCCGGTGCCGACGCCGAAGTGGATCCGCGGGACACCTAGGGCCCCCGCTCGGGCGAGCACCGACGCCGAATACGGCTGCACCTGCGCGGCATAGTCCTGCCGCGTCAGCGCGCCCGCCCACGAGTCGAACAACTGCACCGCGCTTGCGCCCGCGGCCACCTGGACCTCTAGATAGGCGGCGCTGATCGCCGCGATCTTGGCCATCAGCGCGGCCCACACGTCCGGGGCGCCAAACATCAGCGCCTTGGTCTTGGCATGGTCCTTCGACGGCCCGCCTTCGACGAGATAGGAAGCGACGGTGAAGGGTGCCCCGGCGAACCCGATCAGCGGCGTGCCGCCGAGCTCGGCCACGAGCGTGCGCACCGCCTCGGTGATGTAGGGGACATCGTCGGCGTGGAGATCGGGGATCGCCTCCACATCGGCGAGGGTGCGCACCGGATCGGCCACCACCGGACCCACGCCGGGAACAATCTCCACACCCAGGCCGACCGCCTTGAGCGGGAGCACGATGTCGGAGAACAAGATCGCCGCGTCGACGCCATAGCGGCGTACGGGCTGCAGCGTGATCTCCACGACCAGCTCCGGGGTCATGCACGAGGTGAGCATGTCGACGCCTTGTCGCACGGCGCGATACTCGGGCAGCGAGCGACCCGCCTGACGCATGAACCACACCGGTGTGCGGCTCGGCCGTCCACCGCGAGCGGCGATCAGGAAGGGGCTCTCCACCAGGTCCGGCACCCCGGAATCCTCCCAGGGCAGGCGGCGTGTTGGCACATTGCCGACCTCAGGCGCAACCTACTGTGGGCCCCATGGGAACGCGGGCACAGCCGGACGCCGACATGGTGCCCGCTGAGTTCACTCAAGCCGTCGAGGGCATGCGCCGAGCGGTGCTGCGCCCGGAGTTGAGCTGCGAGGAGATGCCCGCGCCACAGCGCATCGCTCCCTATGCCGCCGCGCTCACCGCCGACATCTCAGCCGCGGTTCCCGGCTCCGGCGGCGAGATCGACGAGCTCGGCACCGGCCGCATCATCTTGTTGCATGACCCCGCGGGCAACGATGCCTGGCAGGGCGAGTTCCGCTGCGTGGCCTATGTGCGCGCAGACCTCGAGCCCGAAGAGTTCTCCGACGAAGTCCTCGCCGGCGTGGCGTGGTCTTGGCTGGTGGAGGCGCTGGAGTCAAACGGCGCCCAATACCTCGCTCCCTCCGGCACCGTGACCGTCGTGGGCACCACCCACTTCGGCGGCATGGCCGACCAGGAGCGCTCCGCCCAGGTCGAGGTGCGGGCGTCGTGGACCCCCGTCTCCGCCCCTGATGGCTCGATCGACGCGGCGGCGCACGTCGAGGCCTGGGGTGAGCTGATGTGCAGTGCGGCCGGCTTGGAACCGATGCCGGAGGGTGTCACGGCGATGCCCAGCCGCCGGGGTCAGCGCGGTCGTTAGCCGGATGTCCGAGACCCCCACCGAACCCGATCCCAGCGCCGCCGCACCCGAGCTGCCTTGGCTCGAACTGCGTGAGCCGATTCGCGCGGTCGTCGAGTCCGAGGAGGCGCTCCTTGAGGCCGCGGCGGCGATCGCTGCCGGCTCAGGGCCCTTGGCCATCGACGCCGAGCGGGCGAGCGGTTATCGCTACTCCGGCCGGGCCTACCTCATCCAGATCCGCCGTGAGGGCGCCGGGAGTTGGCTGATCGACCCCACCGCGGTCGCGTCGATGGCTCCGATCCGGGAGGCCTTCGGCGACGCCGAGTGGATCGTGCATGCCGCCACCCAAGATCTGCCCTGCCTGGCCGAGCTCGACCTGCACCCCGTCGCACTGTTTGACACCGAGCTGGCCGGGCGGTTGCTGGGCTACCCGCGGGTCGGCTTGGCGACGCTGGTAGAGGAGTTGCTGGGCCAGCGGTTGCGCAAGGAACACTCCGCCGCCGACTGGTCGACCCGGCCGCTGCCGGCCCCCTGGCTGGACTATGCCGCCCTCGACGTCGAGGTGTTGCTCGAACTGCGCGACCTGCTCGATGCCGAACTCGTCACCACCGGCAAGCGCGACTACGCCGCGCAGGAGTTCACGGCGTTGTTGAGCTTCGAGCCGACCGTCCGCGTCGAGGCATGGCGGCGTACCTCTGGGATGCACCGCATTCGCACGCGCCGCGGTCTGGGAGCCGTCCGAGCCCTGTGGACCACCCGCGACGAGATCGCTCGCGAGCGCGATGTCACGCCCGGGCGCATCATCCCCGACTCCGCGATCGTGGCCGCCGCCTCCGCGATGCCGCTGCAGGCGGAGCAACTGATGGCCACCTCGGGCTTCCACGGGCGCGGCGCCAGGCGCTACCTCCAAGACTGGGTGCGCGCCCTGCGTGAGGTCGCCGCGGCCGACGAGGACGACCTCCCTTCGCGCGCCCCTGCGGTCAGTGGTCCGCCGCCACCGCGCGCGTGGGCCGACAAGGATCCCGTGGCCGCAAAGCGCCTGCAGATCGCTCGGGAGGCGCTGGCCCAACTCAGTGAAGAGATCGCTATTCCGGCCGAAAACCTGCTCACCCCCGACTACGTGCGGCGGCTGATGTGGGAGCCACCGGAGGTCACCGACCCTGCGGAGTTGCGGCAGGTCATCGCCGCACGGCTGGAGGAGTCGGGGGCTCGGGAGTGGCAGCGGAGCCTGACGACCGAACTCCTCGCCGTCGCGATCGAGACAGCCGAAACCGGCTAGAGACTTCTTCGACCCGACAACTAGGCTTAACTCAATCCCGGCCTGTCGATCAGCTGGCTGGTGCAGAGGGGGCTGTTGATGTCGGGCATGGCGGAAGTAGCACGACCACGCGGAGCAAGGGTGCGCACACGGGCACTCGGGCGCGGTGTGGGTCTCCTT
Organism: Nocardioides sp.; assembly: GCA_049299195.1. Taxonomy (GTDB): domain Bacteria; phylum Actinomycetota; class Actinomycetes; order Propionibacteriales; family Nocardioidaceae; genus Nocardioides. Next base: position 1,164 of record JBAQXA010000485.1, on the reverse strand, counting down.
CTGTGCGGGCTGCTCGTGGTCGCTTGCTCCCCCACTCCCCCAGACTCGGGCCCGACGCCAAGCCCCGGCAACGGTGGCTCCGCCTCTGCCGAGCCGGTCTCGTTGCGGCTGGGTGTGGTGGCCGCTCCCGCGGAGGACGCGGCCTGGAAGACCATGGTGGAGCGGTTCGCGCCCCCCGACGGGCAGCAGATCAACGTCGACCTCGAGGTATGGCGCGACCGGGCCGCCGCCGAAGCTGCGATCGCCACCGATCCACCCGATGTCTTCATGATCTCGCGCCAACAACTGCCCGAGCTGATGATCGCGGGCACCATCCAACCGGTCAGCGACCTGCTCGATGAACGCGAGGTCGACTTCGGGGATGGCTACGAGCGCAGCTCGATCTTGGCCTTCAGCGAAGACAACGCCCTGCAGTGCATGCCCTGGTCGAGCTCACCGCAGGTGATCTACTACAACACCGCGCTGATCGACTTCGACCGCATGTCTCGACGCGGCAAGGACGTCCCGGAGGATGGGGACTCCTGGAACCTCGATGAGTTTGTCGCGGCCGCCGAGGCTGCCACGCGGCCCGGCAAGGGGTCTCGCGGCTTCTACGTCGCACCCACCTTGGCGGGCCTGTCGTCCTGGATCTACGCCGCCGGCGGCGATGTCTTCGACGACGAGCGAGCGCCGACCAGCTTGGCCTTCGCCACCGACGACACCCTCAGCGCACTGGACACGCTGCTCCCGCTGCTGCGGCGCCAACAGCTCACCTTGACCACCGAGCAGCTGGAGAAGGCGACGCCGCTGGAGTGGTTCACCCGCGGCCGGCTCGGGATGCTGGTCGGCGATCGCTCCCTCGTGCCGGGGCTGCGGGCCTTGCCGAAGCTGAAGTGGGACGTCATGCCGCTGCCGTCGATCGATGAGGCGGCCACGATCGGCGATTACGGCGCCCTGTGTATGTCGGCCGCGGCGCCCGCCGAGCCGGCGGCAGACCTGATCGCCCACCTGATCTCGACCGATTCGGTGGCGCTCATCACGACCAAGGGCTATCTCGTGCCGAGCAATTCCGAGGTCCTTGAGGGCGCGTCGTTCACCCAGGCCGGGCGGTTGCCGACCAATCCGCGGGCCTTCGTGCGCAGTGTCCGCCAGATCGAGCTCCCCCCGGCGCTCTTCATCACGCCC
>JBAQXA010000484.1:0-1599 GCA_049299195.1 Nocardioides sp. | reverse complement strand
GGGAGACGCACCAAGGGCGCGGGAGATGCGCTGCGGCGAGGTGCTGCCCCGTACGCCGTCTGCCGCGGGGTTGGTGCTACCTGGCCCGTCTGCCGCGGGGTTGGGGTCACTTTTCGCTGGTTTGGATCGTTCCAATCTGCGCTTACGGCGCGGGAGACGCACCAAGGGCGCGGGAGACGCGCTAACGGCGCGGGAGACGCACCAAGGGCGCGGGAGACGCGCTAACAGCGCGGGAGACGTATGGGGCGGGGCGGGGCCCTGCGGGAGGTACGGGGCGGACGCGTCGAAGCTCTCCCAGCCGCCGCGACGTCGAGCTTGCGCGCCCGGAGGAAGGCCCGGTCTTGCTCGAAACAGTGGGGCCAGGCAGCGGCGGGTCAGTTCACCTGCTCCTGGGAGGGCAGGAGGGTGACGTCGGCGCCGGCGAGGTAGGCCTCGAACTGGTCCTTGGCGAGCGCGGCGAAGAGGAACTGGGTTTCGCCACGGTCCACCGCCACGGTGCTCTGGCCGTTGATGGTGGGGGTGCCGGTGACCGGAACCGTCGCGAAGCGCACGTCGGACTCGCTGATTCGGCGCGACCCCAAGGCGAGATCGCGCATCACGCCGGGGGAGAAGCGGTCGTCAACGGCGACAGCCCCGGCGAGGTCGCCTACGAGCCGGGTGAGGGTGACCGGGTTGGCGACGGTCCCGGTCGAGCGGACCTTGGTCAGCACAGCGCGCAAGAAGTTCTGCTGGCGTTGGATCCGGTCGAAGTCGCCTCCGGGCAGTCCGGCGCGCTGGCGCACATAGAGCAGCGCCTCGGCGCCCTCGACGACGTGGTTGCCGGCCGTCCATGTCTTGTTGTGGAAGGTGTCGGTGACGGTCTGCGGGACGTAGACGGTCACGCCGCCGATCGTGCGGGTGATCTCCTCAAAGCCGGCGAGGTCGACGACCATGACGTGGTCGAGATAGATCCCGGTGAACTGCTCCACCGTCGTGGCGAGCAGCGCCGGACCGCCGTAGGAGAAAGCGGCGTTGATCTTGGCCTCACCGTGATCGGGGATCGCCACCCAGGTGTCGCGCGGGATCGACACGACCTGAGCCGCCCGTCGGTCGGCGTTGATGTGCAGCACCATGATCGTGTCGCTGCGAAACACGCCGGCCTGCCAGTCCCCGCTGTCGACCATGCTCTGCAGGTCGCCGGCCGCGTTGTCGTTGTCGACTCCGGCCAGCAAGATGTTGATGCCCTTGCCGGGCAGCGGCTTGACCCCTGCGGGGTGTTGGGTGGGCCGCTCGAAGCGGGGCACTTCGCGCAGCGAACGGTCCAGCATGAACCACCAACCGGCCAGGGCCGCAGTGGCCATGAGAGCCATCACCAGCAGTGCGACCAGCGCCTTGTGCCGCCGGACGAAGCCCGGCCGCTTGCGATCGGCGCGTTGACCGGGAGCAGGGGTGACCAGGTCGTTCGCCATGGACCCCATCCTAAGAAGCCCCGCGGCGGGGGCTCCTGTGGCCAGCGCGGGCGGCGGCTTCGACGGCCACGGCCACCGCCTTCTCCGCAACCAGCCGAGGCAGCAGCGGGAGTACGCCGTCGACCAGCCCGGCCACGCGCTCGGGTCCGAG
>JBAQXA010000483.1:0-7307 GCA_049299195.1 Nocardioides sp. | reverse complement strand
CCGAGGCGTCCTACTACCGGTGGCGTAACCAGTTCGGCGGGCTGAAGGCCGATGACGCGAAGCGTCTGAAGGACATTGAGAAGGAGAACTCGACCCTGAAGCGGCTCTTGGCCGACGCGGAGGGCGTGTCAGATGGTCTGTGTAAGGAGTGGGTCCTGACGAAGGGATCATCATGGCTGTTGTGACTGAGAAGAATTACAAGAAGGATGCTGCTGCACGGCGCGCGGAGCGCGCTGATCTGCCTGGCTCGAAGGCTGCTGCTGAGCTGGCAGCGTCGGGAGCGTTGGACGGCCTGTTCGCGAAGATCGACGCCGGTGAGATCGAGCTGACCGGCGACGGTGGCTTCATCCCCGGGCTGATCCGCGCGACCCTCGAGCGGGGGCTGCAGGCCGAGCTGACCGACCACGTCGGCTATGAGAAGGGTGATCCGGACGCCTCGGCGTTCCCGAACTCGCGCAACGGGACCACCCCGAAGACGGTCGCGTCTCAGGTCGGTGACGTCGAGTTGTCGATTCCACGTGACCGTGACGGGACGTTCACGCCGCAGCTGATCCCGAAGGGCTCGCGGCGACTCGGTGGGCTGGACGACATGATCATCAGTCTCTATGCCGGTGGGATGACGGTGCGCGACATCGAGCACCACCTCGCGTCGACGATCGGCACCGAGCTGTCGCCCGAGACGATCAGCAACATCACCGACCAGGTCGCTGACGAGGTCATCAAATGGCAGGAACGGCCGCTGGATTCGCTCTATCCGGTGATCTATCTGGACGCGATCGTGGTCAAGGTCCGCGACGGCGCCCACGTGGTCAACAAGGCCGCTCACATCGCGGTCGGCGTCGACATGGACGGCATCAAGCACGTCTTGGGGATCTGGCTCCAGAGCACCGAAGGCGCGAAGTTCTGGGCTGGGGTCTGCGCCGAGCTGGCCAATCGCGGGATCAAGGACGTGCTGATCGTGTGCTGCGACGGGCTGACCGGGCTGCCTGACGCGATCGAAGCGACCTGGGCGTCCGCGACGGTCCAGACCTGCGTGGTGCATCTGATCCGCGCCTCGATGCGGTTCGTGAACTATAAGGACCGCAAGAAGTTCGCCTCGGCTTTGAAACCGATCTATACCGCCGCTGACGCCAAAGCTGCCAGGACAGAGTTCGACGCGTTCCGCGCCTCCGATTGGGGGCAGAAATACCCGCATGCGGTCGCGACCTGGGAGGCCGCTTGGGAGCGGTTCATCCCGTTCCTGGGCTTCCCTCCGGAGCTGCGGCGGGTCATCTATACGACCAACTCGATCGAGTCGCTGAACTACCAGCTGCGCAAGATCATCAAGAACCGCGGACACTTCCCCAACGACGACGCGGTGACCAAGCTGCTCTGGTTGGCGATCTGCAACATCGAGGACAAACGGGCCCGGGAACGCGCCAAGGAACGCGGCCGCCCAGCGGCCGAGCGCAAAGCCCCCGGCAGGCTCGTCGAAGGCCAAGGCGTCACGAACTGGAAGCAGGCCCTGGCACAACTCGCGATCGTCTATCCCGATCGCATCAACCCCCACCTCTAACCGAAGAAATCAACCGAGAGGAACCGACTACTTACACAGAAATCTTGACAAGCTCGACGCGGAGCTGGAGAAGGCTGCGTTGAAGGAGATCGCCCGGGGAAACTTCTGAGCCCGGAACGCCGGCGAGCGGCCGTGGAGCACCTCATCCGCGTGATGGGTGTCTCCGAACGGTGGGCTTGCCGGGTCACCGGGCAGAACCGGACCACCCAACGCAAGCCTCCCGCAGCGACCACCCGCGAGGACCCCGACGCCGGGCTACGGACGTGGCTACGCGGCTGGGCCAAGACCCACCCCCGGCGTGGGTTCCGTCCCGCGTATCACGACGCTCGTGCCGAGGGCTGGTGCGTGAACCACAAGAAGCTCCAACGCCTGTGGCGCGAGGAAGGCCTCCGAGTGCCGCAACGTCGCCGTAGGAAGAGGACCGGCATCTCGACCGTGCCCCTCACCCCGACCGCGGAGAAGCCCAACGCCGTGTGGGCGGTGGACTTCCAGTTCGACTCCACCACCGACGGGCGGCCGGTCAAGATCGCCACCATCGTCGACGAGCACACCCGCGAATGCCTCGGCGGGCTCGTCGAACGCAGCATCACCGGCGACGACCTCATCAACGAGCTCGACCGCATCGCCCTGACCCGTGGCTACCCCGTAGTCCTGCGCTGCGACAACGGCCCCGAACTGGCCTGCGACGCCATGGCCGACTGGGCCCACGAAGGAGTCGGACTCGCGTTCATCCCACCCGGCCAGCCCTGGCGCAACGGCTACGTCGAGTCCTTCAACAGCCGCATCCGCGACGAGTGCCTCAACATCAACATCTTCTGGTCCCTGACCCACGCCAGAGTCGTCATCACCGACTGGAAGGAGGACTACAACCACCGCCGACGACACAGCTCGCTCGGCTACCAGGCCCCAGCCGTCTACGCTGCTGCCTGCACCCATCGATGAACTCTCATCCGACCTGGATCAGTTCCTGGGGTCCGCCCACCCACGCCAGCCACCCATGGCTACGGTCGCATTCGACTGGCACGGGCCTGCCGACCAGACGCCCGTCGAGGTCTACGCGGCAAACATCGCCAACGCGCCCCTCGCACCCCGGTAACTACCTTGTGATCAGCTTCCGGCCGGCTAGCGCCGGGACCGAGATCGGCGTTTTCCCTGAGGGCGCGGGCGATGCACGCCTCACCATCCCGTTCGCGGGCAACCTAAAGATGCTCGACAGTTCACTGAGTTCCACTGGCACCATCCCGGGTGGACAGCTCGCCTTGTCATCGCCTCCCTTGCGCTAACGCGACTGCGCTAGGTCTTCTGATGCCAGACCAGAGACTCCGTCCCGCGCCGACTCTCTGCACGGCCATGAATGACCAGTTCCAAGTTCTCAAGGCTGCGCTGACGCCGCAGATTCGATTCCGCATCGGCGTAGAACCCCAGGATGAGACGCCCCCCAGCGGTCACAAGTTTGTCAACCTTCGTGAACCAACGGCGGTGCTCCACGCGGTCGAAGTCGACGTTGTCACCGACGGCCCAATACACGAAGTCGAATCCACCGGCGCAAAGTTGGTTTGCGTCGGCGCTAGCGCTATTGATGAAGTTCGCCTCCCGACCGGGGAACATCTGTCGTGCTTGCTGAAGGCGCGCATCATCAACATCGACACCGAACGGCGTAAGGGAGTGGGGCGACCACTCAATTAGGCTGCGAAGCAGGAAGCCGTTCGCGCACCCATAGTCGAGGATCGTTCCGGGCCGGTCGATCGCCTCCAGAATGAATTTCCGCGAGTCCCGCCATGCTCGCAGGAGTGCGCTCCGCGATCCTGAGTCGGAATAGACGCAGCTTCCCGAGAGGGCGGACTTGACCTTCCCATGTGTGTCGGTCAATGAGGCAAACGAGAGCCGTGTATCCATCTCTAGTTGGAGACCTCCGCCCCAGGGACGACGAGGTGTGTCTGGGCTTGACGAGCCAAGTCCAGATAGCACTCACGACGATAGTGAAACAACAGAGGATCGTCTTGGTCATGCAAGTCTCGACTGGTCGTGACGACTCTGCGGACGTCGAGCAACTCAACGGTTTCGATGTCACGTGCCACGGATTCCAAAGCCCTGTTGAAAGCGACGTGTCGATCGCGTTGAAGCTCGCCCCAAGCGTAGGTTCGATCGCTCTCAATCTCTGGCACCGTCAGGACCAGCAATCTGCGACCCTCAATCACTCCTGCCAATCGCGCGAGGAGTCCTGCCACCTCCTCTGGGCTGAGCGGTGCATCGAGCTGGAACTCGTCTATGAAGCGACCACGGTCAGGGTTGTCTCCCCACCAGTGCCCCCACTCCCATTCGGTGGAGTCTGCATCGAGCTCGACGAAACTCGGAATGCGGAATCCGGTCCCGCGATGACGGTAGGTCCACGAAGCGCAGTCAACCCAAGGGCTCAGGACGAGACTCCGCCAGTGTCCGCTGCGCACGTCCGCTGCGTCAGCCGTGAGCCACGGAATAGTGGAAAGGATGTCCTCTCGTTGCCTCTGGCCTGCTAGTAGCGCGAGGAGTGAGCTCCGTGCGTACACCTGGGCTCCACCGCGTTCCGTCGGGAGGAGCCACGAGTCGGCGTCCGCGTCAGATCCGAGATAGCCAGACAGGATTTGAAGGTCACATCCCCCGACCCAGAGAGCTGCTGGGCGCGTCTCTTTGGCATCCATGCGGCCGTCGGCCAGTTGAATCCAGGGTGCATCGGCACGGAGCCGAAGCCACTGTTCTGCCCGCACGTTTGCACCTTCGGCCCGAAGTTCTGGCCGACCGAGCAGCATGTGGACGAATGACTCGACACCCATGTTGAGGACTCTGCACGAGAAGTAGTAGTGCTCCAGCCTGCTGCCTCGGCACGCGAAGAAGCCAGCGAGACCGTAGTCCCCATAGTTGTCGTGTACCCACACCGCGCCCGCCTGGACACCAGGCTCAGATACAAGTTTAGCGAGTGCGGACTCATCAAGCCGACTAGCGGTGAAGTTCAACTGGTTGCTGCGCTGGGACAGAGATGCCAGTCGACTGAGATGGAGGGATGCCGAAGTGATCGTCACCGTGATGCCACTGCGGCGCAGGAAATCCTCATCGGTCAACTTCAGGTCCCGACGGCTCTCGACCCGACGTTCCAAGGTTCTGTACTGGTCGAGGCGGTCAGAACTCTGCTGTCCCGCTAGTTGCCCGATGTAGGGATCGACCTCTGTCGGAGATGCCGAGCGACAGCCAAGTTCCTCCGTCGCAAGTGTTCTGTGGCGCCCCATGTCATCCACAAAGAGGACGTCCGCTGCCCGCACACCCCTGTCGGTGATGAGCTCCGACAGCAACTCACCCTTCGGCGCCCAGGAGACCTTGGGAAACACAAGGTAGTCCCAAACCCCCAGGCCGCGGAGCGCGACCTCAGCGGTTGCCGAATCGTTGTTTGAACAGACGGAACTCATTACCCCAGCACGCGCCAGCGGCTCGATCCAACGGTGAAGGCCAGTTGGTTGGAGTTCGTCGCCATCGTCCAATGTGCCCGTCCACAATGTGCCGTCGAGGTCCCAGACGACGAGTTTTGCTGCTCCGAGTTCCGACGCTGAAATCATTGCTGCAAGCGGTATGACGCGATGACCGTGAGACGTGGGTGCATCGAGCGGTTCTCGGTGACCTCGTGATACGAGGGATCGGCGAGTTGAAAAAGCAGTGCCTGCCCGAACTGCGGCTGCGTTGACATCACGGGCTGCTGGTTCCCGACCAACAGGCGCAACTCGCCACTGCGGAGGTCATACGGCGTCAAGCCTAAAACCAGTCGGTGAGTCAGATTGTCGTGCAATGCGTCGGTGTGTGGGCGGATGTGGTCGCCGGTCCGAAGCCGATGAACCTTCACGCCGGCCAGTTCGGTTCGCGTTCCCCACTCACGCTCAATCAGCGCAGGAATCTCCTCCGTAAGGAGCGAATGCCCGGGTCCATCCATCTCGCCACGATCTTGATCGGGGTATCCGGGAACCCCGCGCGTCCATCGGAGTCGTGCAACCTGCGGGTAGATCTCGCCGGCCGCCCTACCAACTGACTCCCCGGACAGTAGACGCCAACCAAAGTCAGGTCCGCCTCCGTCCCGCGCCAGCACGTCAATGCCTCGGGCAGCGCTCGGTACCGGTGAATCTATCGAAGCCAGATTGTCCTGGAGCCAAACGCCCAGCTCCTCTGACAGCGGTCCCAGCGTGCCCTCAAGCAGGGCCGAGGTAACCCCAGCAACCCACCCGTGTTCGCGCTCAAGTGCTTCGGCGTTGGCGGGGCTGTCGTAGCCCAGGCGCGCCCCGCGAGATCGGACAGACGCTGCGCGTCCGAATGCGATGAGGCCGTGCAGCACACCACTTAGCGAACGGCGGACTCCAGGCTTCCAGGGCACTGGCATGTCCAGTTGAGAATCTGGCAGGAGTTCCGGGACCAGCTTCGCAAGGGTCTGGACGAGCGCGTGGGATTCCTCGTGAGCTAAGGCGGCAATTAGGTCAGTGGGCTCTCGCCCGAACGACAAGTAGACGGCCCACGGCGCAGCATCGTCTGTGCCGGCGTGGGCGATTCCCGGCTCAGCCACCAACGGAACCACGTCGGTGACATACCTGTCGAACAGGCCGGGAGCGATCTGATCAGCAAGTTCCCGAGCTGCGAGCAGCTCCTCGGCTCCGGCGCCCGCAACTTCGGGCGAAGGCTCGGCGAGGTCGAACTGCGACATGGAGCGGGGACTCCGAAGGACCGGGTCGTGCCCGTCCACCATCAGGCTGCCCGCAGTGGGCATCGCCCACGACGCGGCTTCAAGTTCGCCCGCACGCACCGCCAATGCACCGCCCGTAGCCCGCACTACCAGGCCGGTGCCGGGAAGACTCACGGGATCGTGGAAGGGGAAAGCGCCGTCGAACTCACCCCGCGACGACACGGCCGCGGCCGCCTCGAACCGGCTGAACTCACGAAGCAAGATCTGGAGGGCAGCAGGGTCGTTGCCCGCGATTGCAGCGTAGGTCGCATTGAGCCAGCAGTATCCGGCAGCCGTCGTAAGCACCTGCGGCGCGCTGCCAAGCACGGCACCAAGGCGGTCGCCCGGAGCACCGTCCACCTTGTTCAGGATGTCGGAGAGGCCCTCGTAGGAGCGGCGAATCTTGGCGGCGAGGCCCTCGTACACCGCGAAGCAGTCGACTGGATCGACGTCAAGCGCAGCTACTCCCGCGAACCGGATACTTGATGTCATGGCCGTTCCCTCAACTCACTCAATCTCGAACACATGACGTTCACCATTCGGCCGAGCTCATCTGCGTACGCCTGCCACGGCACGCTGTTGTCGCGTCGTTTGAACAGGACATCCGCAGCGTTCAAGACGGTACCGCTGCCATGCAGCGCCCTTGTTCGCAGTTCGACCTCAAGCTCCCCTGAGTTGACGTTGCTGATGGCGCTCGTCACAAGGTGGGAGAGCGTCGAGAGCTGCCGATTCGAGAATGTGACAAGACCGCAGTACGCCTCGGAATAGACCTCGGGCGGCCCATTTCGAACAAGGTGGCCTCCGCAACTCGAATACGTGACGTAGCTCCACTGCGTGGCGAACTCAAGGACTAGGGGCCGTATCCGGGACTCAAGCGCGTCAGCAAAGTCGGGGTGATGCTTAGACAGCGAGGCACCTTGCCCGAGCGCCAATACGCCCTCCGGTCGTCGACGCTCGGACGAGTCAGAAGCGGCCCACGCGACACCCCGCTGGTTTCGCGGATGGTGTGGATCAGCCCAGGAC
>JBAQXA010000482.1:0-5959 GCA_049299195.1 Nocardioides sp. | reverse complement strand
TGATGTGAACCTGCCGGCACCGACCTACCCGCCCCTCCCCCAACAAACCGCCTCCGGGCGATCGAAGTCGATCGCGTCGGCTGGCGGCTCCCTGCGCCAAGGGGGCCGGTGGTCGTTCCGTCACCTTAGGCAGAAAGAACCTGCCGTAGGGCGGCTTCAACACTGCAAATCCACGCTTTGCAAGAAGATGTAGGCGCGAGGGTTTTCCGTCTACCCCTCCAGGTATTCGGTGTCCCCCTTCGGATCGCTTCCGACCGTGCAGGGCCGCTCAGAGCGCCATGAAGCTGCGCCTCAACCCTCGAGAAGCGGAATAACTTGCCTCAGATAGTTGCCAAACTTTGCCAAGTGATGTCACATGTAAGCGGACAGAACGAGTTGGCCGCTGTCACGGCCACCATCAGAAGGAGAAACCCCCATGCGCAAGACCCTCGCCGCCCTCATCGCCACCGTCGCGCTTGCCGCCACCATGGCGACCTCCGCCGTCGCTACCGACGCAGCCAATGTCACCAAGATCACCAAGGACCGCAGCTGGTGCTGCTGACCGGGTTCGGCCCACGACGGGGCTGCGCAAGGACGGGCCTGTGCTGGGATTGACCCGCGCTGCAAGGCAACGCTGGGATTGGCCGCGCGCTAAGCCTGAGCCGCGTTAACGAAGTGAGCTAAGCGCTCAGTCGGCGGTAGGCCGGCCCACTTCGCGGAAGCGTCGGCTCTGGGAGAGCATCCGGGGTCCCCCGGCGGCCGGCCCAAAGGAGAGTGCGGCGGACCGATAAGCGGCAGCGGCCGCCTCGGCATCGCCCACCTCGCGGAAGCAGTCGGCCAGTTCGAACCACACCCGACCGGCTTGGTCGATGGCTTCATCGCCGAGTGCCTGCTGGGCTGCGGACAGCGCCAAGCGAGCACTCTCGGGCTCGCCCTTCATCAGGTGGGCGCAACCCGAGATGACCAACGCTTCAGGCGTCAACAGCGGGTGGTCATAGGTGGCCAACACGTGATCGGCGAGCTCGATGGCTTCGTCCCATCGACCCCCGATGACGCGGGCGCGAGCGAGGTTGAGCTGGTTGCGGGCGATTTCCAACCGGCCCGCGGAGCTCCACTCGAGTTCGCGCGCCGCGCGCTCCAGGCACTCCTCGGCCTCACTGACCTGAGCCGGCTCGACGCACAGGTAGTAGAGCCCAAGCTGGGTCCTGAGTCGTGCGATGTTGCGCGTGCTGCTGCCGGCTTCGAGCATCGACACCGCGCGGCGGGCGAGGCGCAGGGCTTCAGCCACCCGGCCGGACTCCTGCTCCACAACGCTGGCGTTCCAGTACGCCGCGGCGCGGGCTTCATCGGAGTCCAGCGCCTCGGCGGACTCGATCGCCGAGCGGCACATGCGCATCGCCTGACGGACATCGCCACGCTCGTAGTGGGCAGCGGCAACGGTTACGGCCAGGCGGATGCCGTCTTCAAGACCGGCCAAGTTGCGATCGGCCAACACCCGCAAGGTGGCCTCGCCGATGTCGACCGCGCGCGCGAAGTCGCCGGACTCACGCAGGCAGCGGCTCAACGCAATACCGACCAAGGCAGAGACGTAGTCGCCCTCGGTCTGATGAAGCAGCGACTGCAACGCCTCAATGGCTTCGTCAAGGTCGCCGTTGGCTTCGGCGCAGAGCGCGAGAGCAAGCAACGCTCGATGCTCCAGGTCTGAGTGGGCCGAGCCAGCCACGGCAGAGCGCACGGCCTGCGCCAAGTGCATCGCCTGCTGGTGGCTGCCGCCCGCGAGCGCCAACTCGGCGTGATCGAGGGTCATCTCGAGCTCGGCGCGGCGGTCGCGCGTGATGCCGCCGATCAGCTCGCCGACGCCGATGTTGAGTCGCTCAGCCAAATAGACGCACAGGGCCGCATCGGCCCGTCGCGAGCCGGACTCGATCCGGGAGAGGTAACCGGTGGAGATGCGGCCGTCGGCCAGTTGAGACTGGGTCAGGCCCGCCTCGATGCGGGCGCGCTTGATCCGCGCGCCAAGCTCAATCGGATCCGTTTCAGCGAGCGCCAATCGGACATCACCATCGAGAACTGTCACCAGCCCCTCCCTTCTGCTCGCTCAGATTACTCATGCCGACTGCCCATGTCGCCACTTTCTGCCTCGAGCTAGTCAAATGCGCCCACTGGTATGGCCCGACCCGACTACGACTTGCACCAGCCGTCCAGGTAGGCATTGATCTCACCGCTGATACGCGCCTTGGTGCCGGGGTCGGCATAGGAGAACTTCACGGCCTGCTGCGCCAACGCGGCGATCCCGTGTTCGTCGAGGTCAAGCAACCCAGCGGCGAGCACGTACTCGCGGCACAAGCTGGTGCCGAACATCGACGGATCGTCGGAGTTGATGGTGACCGGAACACCGGCCGCGACAAAGGCCGGAAGCGGGTGCTCGGCCAGCGACCCGACCGCGCGCGTCGCCACATTGCTCGACGGGCACACCTCCAACGGGATCTGCTCCCGCGCCAGATGGGCGAGCAAATCCGGGTCGAGCGCAGCGCTGGTGCCGTGGCCGATTCGTTCGGCGCCGAGCAGGCGCAGCGCATCCCAGATCGTCTCCGGACCCGTGGTCTCGCCGGCGTGCGGCAGGCTGCGCAGCCCGGCCGCACGAGCGGCCTCGAAATGCCGCTGGAACTGTGCCCGCGGGACGCCGATCTCCGGACCACCCAAGCCGAAGCCAATCAGTCCGGCCGGCGCGTGATTAAGGGCGAAGCCCAGCGTCGCATCGGCGGCCGGCACGCCACTCTCGCCCGGGATGTCGTAGATCCACCGCAGCTGCACGCCGAAGTCACGCTCGGCCGCGACCCGCGCATCTTCGATGGCCTCGGTATAGGCCTCGATCGGCATGCCGCGCCCGGCCTCGTCAGGCAGCACCGAGGTGTACGGCGTGCACGTTAACTCGGCATACCGCACCTGCTGAGCGGCGAGATCGCGAGCGACCTCATAGGTGAGCAGGCGCACGTCGGCCGGAGTGCGCACCAAGTCCACGACGGCGAGATAGACCTCGACGAAGTGGGCGAAGTCGCGAAACTCGAAGAAGCGGCGCAGCTCCTCGGGGTCGCCGGGGACCACGCTGAGCCCGGTGTCGGGATGGGCCAGGTCGCCGCGATGTCGCTCCACGAGTTCACCCACGATCCGCGGCGACGCCGACCCGACGTGGTGCACGTGTAGCTCCGCCTTCGGCAAACCTGCGATGAAGTCCGCCACGGCGGAGCCCGGCCGAAGCGCGCTGGCCACGACGCCGTCAGCCGATAGCAGCCAGCACGGCGTCGACCGCGTCTTGCGGCGACCCTTCGATCCGCTTCCCGTCGATGAACACCGTGGGTGTCCCAGTGACCTTGTTCTTGCTCATCTGGTCGGTCGCATTGACGATGTATTGCTCAAACGCCTTGTCCTCGATCAGGGGTGTGATCGAGGCCTCGTCGGCGCCTGCCTCGACGGCATACGCGATGAGTTGAGCGTCCTCGTGTCCCGGACCGTTCTCGGCGGGTTGATTGGCGAACAGCAGGTCGTGGAACGCCTGGAACGCCTTCTCGCCGGCCTGATCGGAGACGGCGAACGCCGCGTTGGCAGCCCGCGAGGAATACTCGTTGGTGCTCGCGCGGTCGAGGAAGGAGACGATGCGGTATTCGACTTTCACCTTGCCCGCGTCGACGGCGGCGGCGAGTTGATCGGCGACCCCGGCCTCGAACTGGGCGCACACCGGACACTGCATGTCCTCATAGATCGTTACCGTGGTGGGCGCGTCGGCATCCCCCACAACCACCGCGTAGTCGGTCGTGCCCCCGGGGTTGGTGGCGACGGTTCCGCCCGTGGTGTCTCGGCTCATCGCCAGCCACGTCAGCACGCCGATCAAGAGCACGACCGCAGCGACGCCGCCGATGATCGCAAACTGGCGCGCGCGCTCCTTGCGTTGCTGCTCGGCAAGCAGCGCGGCGGCTCGCTCAGACTTGTTGCGCTGGGACATGGGGGTTCCTTTCGGGGGAGGGTGCAAGGAGCGTGTCGAGGGAGAAGGGTGTGCGGGGGCGGATGGCCAAGAAAGCGGAGAGGGCCAGCAAACCGACGTCGCGGGCGATCTCCCAGGGATACTTCGCGGTCGCGTCGGCATCGAAGCCACCGCCCCCAAAGCACCCGCAGTCGATCTGGAGACCTCGGGCCCAAGCCGCCGAAATGCCGACGATGAACACGACGAAGAGCGCTGCCGAAGTCACCGCCGCTGGCCGGGTCAGGAAGCCGACAACCAGCGCCAGCCCGACGGCGATTTCCACTGCCGGCAGCGCATAGCCCACGAGCGGGACCACCGCTTCGGGGAGGAGCTCGTAGGCGCGAACGGCCCGCACCGAGCCGGCCGGATCAGGCAGCTTGAGCGCCCCCGCGACGATCCAGACTCCGCCGACGATCAGCCGCGCCAGCAGGCCGACCCAACCCTTCATACTCCGAGCGTAGGCGAGGCTTCCCAGCCGCTGATCGGGGGTCGCTTCTTGCCCGTCTGGCAGGGTGGATGCATGACGGAGACGAGCGCTGACGATCGGCGAGCGGCGCGCTACGACGCCATCGCGAGGCGGTTCGACGACTGCGTGGCGGGAGTCACGGACTGGGACGCCCCGACACCGGTGCCGGAGTGGCGGGCTCGCGATGTGGTGGACCATCTGGCGACCTGGCTGCCGGCTTTCATCGCAAGCGGCTCGACGCTGCGCTGGGAGATTGGGCCCGGTGCGGCCAGCGATCCGGTCGCGACCTGGCGGTCGCTGGATGCTCACGTGCGCGGTGCCTTGCGCGACCAGGCGGACGTGCCGTTTTCGCACGAGCGCATCGGCGATCGCCCCCTGGGCGAGGTCATCGATGGGTTCTTCGTCACCGATGTCCTCTTGCATACCTGGGACTTGGCTCGGGCCAGCGGACAGGACGACACGCTCGACCCGGTCGAAGTCGAGACGTTGTATGCCGGGATGACGGGGATGGCGGATGTGATCCGCAGCTCCGGGCAGTTCGGCGTCCAGCAACCGGTGGCTGCCGATGCCCCCGTGCAGGACCAGTTGATCGCCTTCATCGGACGAGATCCACAGTGGCGTCACGCATGACTCACCCGGCCAGTAGGCTCGTGTCTTGTGAATGACCGTCTCGTCTGGATCGACTGCGAGATGACGGGACTCGACCTGACCAACGATGCCCTGATCGAAGTCGCCGCCCTCGTCACCGACTTCGAGTTGAACGTGCTCGGCGATGGCATCGACTTGGTGATCAAGCCTCCTGCCGAGGCGTTGGCACAGATGGGCGAGTTCGTCACCGACATGCATCGCAAGTCCGGCCTGCTCGATGAGCTTGAGGGTGGCTTGGAGCTCGCCGACGCCGAAGCGCAGGTGCTGGCTTACATCAAGGAGCACTGCCCCGAAGGCTCCCGTCCGCCGCTCGCGGGCAACACCGTCGCCACCGACCGCTCCTTCCTCGCGCGGGACATGCCCGACCTGGAGAGCTTCTTGCACTACCGGATCGTCGACGTCTCCTCGATCAAGGAGCTCTCCCGCCGGTGGTTCCCTCGGGCCTACTTCCATGCGCCGGCCAAGCACGGCAACCACCGCGCGCTCGCAGACATCACCGAGTCGATCGCGGAGTTGCGCTACTACCGCGAGACCGTTTTTGTGGCGCCTCCGGGTCCCGACACCGCCACTGCGCGGCAGGCCGGGCAGCGTCATACGGCGGGCGCTGGCGCAGCCCCAGCAGCGGACCCGACGCCGGCCACCGGCCGGGACTGATACCGAATCGGCAGGAGACCGCCGAGGCGGCTACACTGCTCTCCGGCTCGGCACCTCCTCGTGCGGACCGGGCTCATGGTGGGTGTAGCTCAGCTGGTAGAGCACCTGGTTGTGGTCCAGGTGGTCGCGGGTTCGAGTCCCGTCACTCACCCCAACTGAACTAAGCACCTGCCAGCGAATCTGCCGGCGGGGGC
>JBAQXA010000481.1:0-8379 GCA_049299195.1 Nocardioides sp. | reverse complement strand
GGCTACTTCCCGGTGGCGCCGTACGACCACTTCGGTGAGCTGCGCGATGAGATGACCAAGGAGTTGGAGACCTCCGGACTCCTCGTCGAGCGTGCGCACCATGAGGTCGGCACCGCCGGCCAGGCGGAGATCAACTACCGCTTCGACACGCTGCTGCGCGCGGCCGATGACGTGATGAAGTTCAAATACATCATCAAGAACGTCGCGTGGCGCAACAACAAGACGGCGACCTTCATGCCGAAGCCGATCTTCGGCGACAACGGCTCGGGCATGCACTGCCACTCCTCGATCTGGAAGGAAGGCGTGCCGCTGTTCTATGACGAGACCGGCTACGCGGGCCTTTCGGACATGGCGCGCTACTACATTGGAGGCATCCTCAAGCACGCCCCGTCGCTGTTGGCGTTCACCAACCCGACCGTGAACTCCTACCACCGGCTCGTCCCCGGCTTCGAGGCCCCGGTCAACCTGGTTTACAGCCAGCGGAACCGGTCGGCGTGCATCCGCATCCCGATCACCGGGTCGAACCCGAAGGCCAAGCGCATCGAGTTCCGCTGCCCCGATCCGTCGGCGAACCCCTACCTGGCCTTCTCCGCCATGTTGCTCGCCGGCATCGACGGCATCAAGAACAAGATCGAGCCCCACGAGCCCGTCGACAAGGACCTCTACGAGCTCCCACCCGACGAGCACGCCAGCATCCCGCAGGTGCCCGGCAGCCTGGGCGCCGTCATGGACAGCCTCGAGGCCGACCACGACTTCCTCCTCGAAGGCGGCGTCTTCACCAGCGACCTCATCGAGACCTGGATCGAGTACAAGCGCAAGAACGAGATCGAGCCCATCGCCCTGCGCCCCCACCCGCACGAGTTCGAGCTGTACTACGACATCTGATGTGAGGCTTTCCACCCTCTGTCAGTAGTGGTCGAAAATGGCCCCTGACCTGCACAAACGTCTTCCGGCGTCTGTCAGCGTCAGGGGTCGTTTTTCGTTGTTCTGCGGCCCCAGCGCGGCCCCAGGATTGCGCCCCGCGAGCTGAGTGTGCGGCAGACCCCACCCAAGAGACATGCCACTCTCCAACCACTCCCCTGACGAATTGATCGCAGCCATCAGGCACCTGCTGGGCTTCCAGCTTTTCTGGACTACTGACTTGATTGCGTCGCAGAGAACATGATTCCTGGAGATCGGTGTCCTGAGTACGAGCCACTCCCGACGTGGCTCCACGATCGACGCCGAGATCGACCGAAGCACGCCGGCGTTGGGAGCCACATCAGCCCTGCGAGACGTTGAACGAGCAAGGTTCGGCCGCCCCGCCGGCGCGGGCCTGTAGACGTCCAACGCGGCGGGGACGTACGATCGGTCACCTTTTGCTCCGAGGGAGAGCAGAGGATCCTCGGGAGGGACAAATGAATCATCGTCGTCGCAGCCGGCCCGGAGTGGCAGTAGCTGCCGCCGTCAGCGCGTGTGTCGTGGCTTTCGCCATGCTGGCCGCACCATCTTCGGCGGAGCCGGGCGGCCAGGAGCCGAGGCCGCTTGAAGATCCGGCACTGGTCGCGATGGACCAGGTCCGAGTCGTCGCGGAACCGCTCGCGAATCTCTACGATCAGGAAGGCTTCGGCCGGGTTGCCCTGGACTTCGACACCCGCGAGGTGCGCGTCGCCTGGCGCGGCACTCCCCCCGACCAAGTAGCGGCTGCGGAAGGCGTCAACGCCGACGGCGTGCGCGTCGTCGTCGAATCGGCGCCGTTCAGTGATCGCGAGCTCACATCGAAGGCGACCGCGCTGATCGACCTCGGGCGGCTCCCTGGTGGCGTTCCGGTCCAGGTGGTCACCAAGCGCCCGGACCTGACGGGGCTCGTAGCAGAGATCACCGGCGCGGACCTCAAGGCAGCGGGGACCATTCAGGAGGTCGCGGACGGGCTCACGAAGACTGTCGGAGTCCCCGTCGACGTGCGTCTCGGGCAGGAGCTGACGCCCCAGACGCGTCGCAACGACTCGGCTCCTTGGCAAGGAGGCGGCCAGCTTCGGTTCCCAGGAAACGGCGCTTTCTGCACTTCCGGATTCGCTGTCCTTACCAGCGGCGGCGCGGGGCGCCTGCTGACCGCAGGCCACTGCAACCCGGCTGCCGGCTCCCGCGTGAACGACGGGGCAGGGGATCAGATCGCCGCCGCCGGCACCAGCCAGTTCGCGGGGAACTACGACTCGCTGCTGATCGACCCCAGCGCATCGCCCGCCACCATCGGCAAGGTCTTTGGTGGGCCCTGGGACGCGGGCACGGGCCACAACCGGTATCAGTTCCACGTTGGCGGTGCGGCGCCGCCCAGCGTGGGCGACACAGTTTGCGTGTCGGGAGCGAACAGCGGTGAGCACTGCAACCGCGAGATTGTCGATACCGGCGTCACCCTCAACTGCTACGGCCACACATGCACCGGGTTCATCTACCGCGGTCCCGGGGTTACGACGGTCGGCGGCGACAGCGGCGCTCCGGTGTACGTTATGCGCTCAGACGGTCGCATTGGAGCGCGGGGCATCCACTCCGGCGGCCTCAACACTGTGACGTGCCCGACAGACACTGCAGTCGACCCCGACGGGAACTGCTCGAGTAGGTCGTTCGCTATCGGGATCCACCAGCTCACGGACCGGTGGAACGTCATCGTCGAGCAGGACTAATCAACCCGTGACCGCAGTGACCGGCTCAGGTCGGTCACTGCGGTCTCAACGGTTCGCCAGGCATCACCGTGACCGGAACACCGGCGGTGCGCTCAAGTTCCGCGAGCTGGGCCGGGTTCAGGTCGGCGCGCTCCATCTCGACCACGACCCCTGAGAGGTCTGGACGCGGTCGAACGAGGTAGGCGGCAGGGAGATCAGTCCCTGGTCCCGTGGCCTGCAGTACTCGATCACCGACGGCGACGAGGTCGGCTTGGCTGTAGGGAACCTCGACAAGGTCCACGCGAACCCCGTCGCTGGTCGTCCCAAGGCGCGTCGTGACCTCTTTGGGTGGCTCCCCGTTCCAGAAGACCGTGACCGTCTTCGCGGCGAAGTCGAGAGCGACCCGTCCGAAGCCAGGCTGCTGCTCGAGGGCTGCGAGCGGTCGCGCTGCGTTCCTGACCGCCTCGACATCTGGATCAGGAAGATCGGCGGAAGGCGGAGGGCTCGCGGGTCCGGGCTCGGCCCAGCCCGTGGTCTGCTCGTTGGGGGTGTCCATGCCTCGACCGTCCTCGTTGAGCATCAAGGGGATCGTGACTGCACCCACCACGACCGCCAAGGTCGCAAGTGCTGGCATGGCCACGGACAGGCGCCAGCGTCCCTTGGACGTAGCTGTGCGCACCGGAAGGTCCGCGGGCTGCCGGTAAGGCGGGGCGTCCTCGGCTAGCGAACGCAGTCCGCGCACGAGGCGCTGCTGATCGTTGTCATTCCACAAGGTGCTCATGCTGTACCGCCATGCAGGTTGTTGGTGAATTGCGCTTTCAACTTGGCACGTCCTCTCGACAGGAGACTCCGGACTGTCGTGGGCCGGCACTGAAGCCATGCGGCTATGGCGTCGTCGTCCATGTCCGCGTAGTAGCGGAGCACGATCGCGGCCCGCTCTCGGGCGTTGAGATCCTCCAGCGCTGCGCGCACCAAGTCGCGGTCGCTGAGATCGGCGGCCGACACAGACTGGGGCGAGGTGATCTGACCGAGACGGCCGAGCATGGCCTTGCGGCGGTCGAGGCGTCTTTGCTCATCGACGAACCTGTTGACAATCGCCCGACGCGCGTAGCCCAAGGGGTCCTCGATCGAGGTCGGCGGTCGCTCGAGCATGCTCAACAGACTGCCTTGCACTAGATCTTGGGCGAGATCGGCATCACCACAAACCACGTACGCGAAACGCACCAACGCATCGCCCTGTGTGCGGGCCAAGGAGGCAACGTCAACGGGGCGGGACATGACACCAGAGTCGTCCTTCATCACTACCTAAGACGACCGAGCGGTGAGAACTGTTGCAAGAGTTCCGTGCGGCCCCGACGATGAAAGCGCAAGGGCGGCTTAACAAGGCGACATCGACGCGGCGCTTCAAGGGGCTCCCAACCCATTGATGCCGCCCCGTGTCGGGACGTCGGGCAGTCCGAGCAGAACGGTTGCGTCGCGGGGTGGGGCGGTAGCGAGGATCTTGTCTTGGGCGGCTTGGAGGCTGATCTTGAGTTGCTCGACCTCGCCCGCCCAGCCGCGGTCCTCGGCTTCGGCGATGCGGTCGATGAGACTGCTCGCGATCGCCTCGAGCCGGTCGAGCTGGGCCAGGTCGACGCGGAGCACGGGGCAGCGGATGCAGGCATGTTCGTGTTCGCAGGTCGACCCGTAGGGGCGGGCGCAGGAGCCGAGCTCGACCCGGCGGAGGGTGAAGTGCTCCTCGAACTCATCCCACTCATCGGGCGTCGGTTCGCGGTACTCCTCAGGCGGGCGGGTCGAGCGGCGTCGGTCGACGAAGGCACGGTAAGTGCGGATCAGGTCGTCCTGGAAGACCGCGGTGTAGGGCTGGGTGCTGTTCAGGTGCCGGTGGCCGAGGATCTTCGAGGCGATGTGCAACGGCAGCCCGTCCTGGACGGCGGTGGTGGTGAAGACCCTGCGGAAGTCGTGCGGCGTCAGGTATACCGGATTGCCGGAAGCGTCGGTCAAGCCCATCCGCTCGGCCACCTCTCGGAGCGTGACTCGCAGCATGGTGGGGCTCATCACCGCCGGTCCGGAGCCGTAGTCGCGCTGGAAGAGATGCGGCAGCGGTGGCCCGGTGGTGGCCTCGTAGTTGTCGTATCGGGCTACCAGCGGCACGGTGCCGCGGTATCGGTTACGGAGCCGACTGATGACCTCGGCGAGCACACGGGCCAGCTCAGGGGGGACCAGCAGCAACCGTTCCTCGTTCGTCTTCGACGGCACGATCTGCAGCAAAGGGACTAGCTCCCCGGTCGTGGACAACCGGTGGGACACCAGCGCTAGGTGGGTGAGCTCGAGGAGTTCCTCGATCCGCACCCCGGTGTGTCGAAGCGTCTCAACTGTCGCCCACAGCCAGAACGCGTCCTCCTCGATCCGGCCGACACTGGCCCGCTCGCCAGACTCGACGCAGACCACGTCGCAGGCCAGCTCCGCCGGGAGCCCGCGGCCGGCACGCACTCGAGTGCCGATCCGCTGATAGGTGCGCCCACCGAAGGTGAACGTGGCGTCGACCGGGGTCTGCTGCGCCAAGGTCAGCATCTGCTCGGTCTCGCGGCGCTCCTGCTCCAGCCGGGCCAGCATCCGTGGAACCAGCGGCACCCGCTCGCGGATGCGCTGGTGGATGCGTGCCTGATGGGACAGCTTCCGTTTCGCGTTGCCGGCCACGTCGGCGCGGGTGATCGGCGAGGCCACCACCCACGGCGCCAGCGATGCGTCGTGGAGCGCCCAATCGCGCACGTCAAGGTAAAAGCAGCGCACCGTCATCAGCACATCAAGGAAGTCCGCGCGCGGCCTGGTCGATCCGTCTGGGGCGACGATGACGGCCAGGCGTTCCTTCCACGCGGTCACCATCTCTTTGGGCAGCAACAGTGAGTCGGTGCCCGCGAGCTCGGGATGGTGGCGCTCCAGATCTGCCCAGAAGTTGCCGGCCAGCATCCGCGCCAGCGCCTTGACCGTCGTATAGTCGACGCTCGTCTTGCGCTCCTCCAGGTAGCGCACCAGGAGGTCGTTCACCGGGCCGGAAGCGAGCCCGTAGCGGTCGATCAGCTCGGCCGGGGTGCGTTGTCCGACCCGCAGGGCGGCGCGCAGGGAGGAGTCCTTCGGGAAGATGCCGACCCCGGCCAGCAGCGCCCAGGTCGGCCCCAGAGCCTGTGCGGGGATGCCGATCTTCTCTCGATGGTGGGCGCGCAGTTCGAAGATGTCCTCGGCCCTCAGTGCCGGGAGGTCTTTGCCGGTGTGGAGCATGATCCTGCCCAGGATCGACCAGGCGTCGCGGCGCCGACGCTCGCTCATCTCGATGTGGTCGGCGAAGGCGTGCATCTGCGCGACGAGGGCCGGGTCCTGATGATCGAAGATTTGCTGGTAGCCCTTGGTTTTCCATGTCGAGAAGAACGCATAACCCGGAAGGATCACCCGCGACACGATCAGTGTCCGCAGGCCCTGGACCGCGATGTTGCGCACCGTCTTCGGGTCGCGGCGGTCGTCGCCGTGCCGCTCAGGTAGCCAGCACAGTGGGTTGGTGTCGGCGTTGGCCGCGACCCATCGATCGCGCCAGCCCTCACCGGGAGAGATGAGCAGCCAGTCCAGCACCCACGAGGCCCCTTGCACGAGCCGGGTGCTCGAGTACTGGCTGGTCGGCCAGTCCGGGAGCTTCTGCACCACCACCAGGACCTCGTCCTTGGGCGCGGTGTCGTGTGGCCCGGCGAAGATCTGGCCCACAAGCTCGGGATGCTGTCGGTAGTACGGGCCGGCGAGCCGCAACTGCTCGCTTGTCAGCGTGCTCTTCACGACAGGACGCCGTCGCCGAACAGCACTGCCAGGTCGCCGGCCCGGTAACCGTGGTCGACAGGCTCCGGGGCCCGCTTGGGCTCGTCCAGACGGGCCAGGTGCTCCGCGACCCGCTCGACGGTGTGCCGCTCGTCCTCGACGAGGTAGATCTCCGTGGTCGTCTCCAGGTGGGCGTGGCCCAGGATGGTCTGGACGTCGCGCAGCGAAACGTTCTCATCGGCCGCCATCCGCAGCGCGCACGTGTGCCGCAGATCGTGCATCGACCAGTTGGTGCCCAATCTTGCGTTCGCGCGGCGCAGTACCGCGCGCAGTGCCTCATACGTCAACGGGATCCGGGCCTTCGCCCCGTTGGTACCGCGTCGTTTGCGTAGCGTCACCCACAGCTGGTCGGCCGGACCGACACCGCCGACCTCGGCCAGATACAGACGCAGCCACACGAAGGCGTCGTTGCTACCGGGCAGCCACTGCTCGGCCCGGCTCCCCTTCCGGATCACCCGAACCTGCTGGTTGCCCCAGTCCACGTCGCTGCCGCGTAGGCCGAGGATCTCCGCCGCGCGGGCGCCGTTGCTGATCGCCAAGGCCAGCAGCGCCCGGTCCCGGTTCGAGGCCATCGTGTCGAACAGCTCCGCCCACGCCTCCTCCGGCAGCGCCCGGGGCCGTCGGCGCGGCGACTTCGGGTTGTGCCGCACCCGCCCCTCGGGCCGGAACCGATCCATCGGATTGTGGTGCGAGTTGGCGCGCCCCGAGCCGCGATGATCACGCGCTACCGGGTTGACCACCGGACCCAGCCCCTGGTCGCCCCAGAACTCGTAGAACGAGGAGATCACCGCGTTGTTGTGCCGGATCGTGCGCGCCGCGTAGTGGTCATCTAGATACCGCTTGCCGGTCACCTGGTTCACCGTGCCGGCCGTCGCCGCTGAGACGGTCCGCGGTGAGCGGCGCGGCTTCGGATGCAGCTGTAGCCACAACGCCAGGTCCCGCACCTCTGCCGGCGTCGCCCGGTCCCACTCCACGCCGACCGCCGCGAGCCAGCGCCACCACCGCAGCAGCACGTAAGCATAGGACCGCACGCTGCCGTGACTGTTGCCGCGAGCTGCGAAGTCCCGGAGGAACTCAGCGATGGGACGAACCACATCGCCCACGTCGTCGTAGACCAGCCAGGCAACACCGGAGTCACCCGAGCGAACACGGCCCCCCTGCCCAATCTGCAGTTGTTCAAGATCACGCGACAAGTCAGGGCCTCCCAAGATGCGACCGTCATGGCGGCCTACTTCTATCAGCAGCCCGTCGTTGGTAGTCCGGTCAACATGGCCTGAAGAGTCGGTCGTCTTCATCCGGATGCGATCCGCCCTTTCGTCACGTCGGGCCGACCGATCTTGGGAGCCACGATGCGCACCAACGATTCAAGTCAGAACACTGAGATTAGGCCGGCTGGAATCAGCGAGGCTGCCGACGACTGCTGACGCGGCAGTGATGATGGTGCGTCGTCCGAGGCGCACCACAGCGATCTGGCGAGAGGTCGACGGGCTGGGAACACTAAGCGGAACGTTCCGGAGGGAGTTGAACCCGAATCCTCTGGACGTGATTAGGGGCATCACGAGTGCTACGGAGTCGGGCCGGAAGCTGCTGACTCACTCGGTGTGGTGAGAGATTCGCCCTCGATTCCAGTCTCAGGGTACCCGTCCAGTACCGAGTGGGACGGGCCCAATGTGGACAGTTGATGTGGCCTGACCCCGGTTGGTTGATCCAAGTTGAGTGAGAGTCTTGCGGCCCACGACGTGGGCAGGAAGACTCGACAACGACATGGCAACGAGGAAACGACACACACCCGAGCAGGTGGTTCGCAAGCTCGCCCAGGCCGACAGGATGCTGGCCGAGGGCAAGGACGTCGCGGACGTCTGCCGCGAGCTGCAGGTCT
>JBAQXA010000480.1:0-2079 GCA_049299195.1 Nocardioides sp. | reverse complement strand
CTGCGATCCTGGTGCTCGTCCTCGCCGTGCTCACCGTCTCCTATGCCTCCTCGATGCGGGCCTACCTGCATCAGCGGGCACACATTGCCGCGGTCAAGGAGCAGATCGCCGAGCGCGCGGCCGCCGTCAAGGCGCTGGAGCGCGAGAAGCGGCGCTGGGACGATCCGGTCTTTGTGCAGGCGCAGGCTCGCAAGCGGTTTGGCTATGTCATGCCCGGCGAAACCGGCATCCAGGTGATCGACGTCAACGGCCGCCCGCTTGGCACAGGGGTTCGCCTGCCCGAGCCGGCCGAAGGTGCGGTCGAACTGCCGCCAACGTGGTGGGAGGCGACCTGGGCCTCGGTCGAACTGGCCGGACACCCGCCGCCGCCCGCCCCGGAGTTGCCGGATGTCATCGTCGCTCCTCAGGGCCAGAGGTGAGTCACTCCTCGCAGGGGGAGGATTCGGCGGCCACCCACCGGGCGCTGCACGCGCAACTGGGCCGCGAACCGAGGGGTGTTCGCGAGATCGGTCACTGGTGCCCGTGCGGCCTGCCCGACGTCGTCACCACCGAGCCGAGGCTCCCCGACGGGACGCCGTTTCCGACGACGTACTACCTGACGTGTCCGCGCGCCGCCGCGATGATCGGCACCCTTGAAGGCGATGGCGCCATGCGCGAGATGCAGGACCGACTCACCGAGGAGCCCGGCCTGGCCGAGGCGTATGCCGAGGCGCACCGCCGCTACCTGGAGGCGCGCGCCGCGCTGGGTGAGGTGCCGGAGATCGCCGGGATCTCTGCCGGGGGGATGCCCGACCGGGTGAAGTGCCTCCACGTGCTCGCCGGTCAGTCCCTCGCTCAGGGGCCAGGCGTGAATCCCTTGGGCGACGAGGTGCTGGCACGCTTGGGCGCATGGTGGGCGGCGGGTCCGTGCGTGACGGTGCCCGCGGCTGACGCGGAGGCCGCGGCTGCAGCCGCGTCTGGACTCGTGGAGGAGCGCGACGATGACTGACATCACCGGTCTCGGTCAGGTGCGCGTGGCGACCGATTCTGGCGGCCTCTCGGCGCAGGAGCGCGGTCCCGGCCCGGTCATCTGCGCCATCGACTGCGGCACCAACACCATCAAGATGCTCATCGCTCGACCCGGACCCGGCGGCGCGCCCGAGGCGCTCCACCGCGAGAGCCACATGGTGCGCCTGGGTCAGGGCATCGACACCACCGGCGCCATTTCGACCGAAGCGCTGGAGCGTGCCGTCGCGGCCATGACCCAGATCGCCGCCGTCAACGAGCGCTACGGCGTCGACCGGGTGCGTTTCTGCGCGACCTCGGCGACGAGAGACGCCGACAATGCTGCCGAGTTCGCCGCGGGAGTCCATCGGATCCTGGGGGTGGAACCGGAGGTGATCGCGGGCGCCGAAGAGGCTCGACTGGCCTTCACCGGTGCGATGGCCAACCTGCGTGTGGAGCTGCCCGCTCCTCATCTCGTGCTCGATATCGGCGGTGGCTCGACCGAGGTGATCCTTGGCGCCGCTGCCCCCGAGCAGGCCCACTCCATGAACCTCGGTTCGGTGCGGCATACGGAGCGTCATCTGCATTCCGACCCGCCGTCCTCGGCGGAGATCGCGGCCTGCGTTGCCGACATTGACGCCGCGCTCGATGACTGCCCGGTCGACTTCGGCCGAGCCCGGTCGGCCGTGGGCGTCGCCGGCACGGTGTTGACGGTCGCATCGGCCGTGATCGAGGCGCCGGAGTACTCCTCGGTCTACACCGACCAACTGACCGTGCCCGCCGCTCGCGTCCACGAGGTGGTGGATCGGCTGCTCGCGCTCACTGTGGCCGAGCGCCGCGCGCTGCCCTTCATGCACCCCGGCCGCGCCGACGTCATCGGCGGCGGCGCGCTGATCTTGGATCGGATCCTCGCGCGCACCAACGTCTCGACACTCACCATGTCGGGCGCGGGGATCCTCGACGGCATCGCTCGACAACTTCTCGCCGACGCCATGGGCACCCCAGCCGAAGCCGCCGAGGGAGAGCCCGGGTGACCGGTCGCCCGTGGCCGCATCCCGTCACCGGTGAGTCCTTCGCAAGCCCGGTGGCTCCGGG
>JBAQXA010000479.1:0-2468 GCA_049299195.1 Nocardioides sp. | reverse complement strand
AGGTGGCGGGCGAGCACATCTTCGAGCAGACCGAAGGAGTCGCCGGTGGCGGTCAGCTCCATCTGCAGCACGTCGTCGGTCGCCTGGAGGGCGGCCCTCCCGGCGGCAAACTGGATGGTGCCGCGCGCGGCCTCGGTGTCCCATTCGCCGCCAAACTTGCGCCCCAAGTGCGAGGTGAGCTGTTTGCCGAACCGCACGGGCCGGTCGATGGCGACGTCGGCGTGGCTGCGCACCTGGGTGGGGAAATCAACCCCGGTGCGCGCGTGGCAGCGGTAGCCGTGCGGCACCTTGAGCAGGTATTGCTGGTGGTAGTCCTCGGCGTAGTAGTAGCCCGCCTCGGCGGCGGGGGAGAGCTCCGTCGTGATCGGGTCGAAGCCCTTGGCGGTGAGGATCTGGCCATAGAACTCGAGCATGGCGCGCGCGACCTTCTCCTGGCCGGGCGAGGTCCAGTAGATCGCGGAGCGGTATTGCGTGCCGCGGTCGTTGCCCTGGCGCATGCCTTGAGTCGGGTCGTGCACCTCCAGGAAGGTCCGCACGAGCGTGCCGTAGCCGACCTGCTGCGGGTCAAAGACGACCCGCACCGCCTCGGTGTGACCCGTGCGTCCGCTGCACACCTCCTCATAGGAGGGATGGGGCGTGCGCCCACCGGCATACCCCACGGAGGTCGACCACACACCGGGCAGTTGCCAGAAGATCTCTTCGGCTCCCCAAAAGCACCCCAGCCCAAAGATGGCTACGTCGAGACCCTCGGGAAGCTCATCGGTGACCAAGGGGGCGTCGAGGGCGAGATGGCGCTCGGCGAGGGTGAACCAGCGCTCGGCCTGCCCAGGCAGCGCCTGCTCGGCGCTCGGCAGCGCGGGCTGCTCGCGGGTGAAGAACATCGTGGCTCCTGAGGTCGGGAGCTCCCAGTCTGCCGCATGGGTGAAGTGACTTCCCGCCGAAGCGAGGTGGGGGATCGCCGGTGGGGCGACTACGCTCGGGCCGGTGACCGCTGAGCATGCCCAGAAGTCGGGTTTCGCCACCCGCGCCATCCATGCTGGCTATGAGCCGGACCCGATGACGGGGTCGGTCATCCCGCCGATCTACGCGACCAGCACCTATAAGCAGGACGGGGTGCTCGGGCTGCGCGGGGGATATGACTACTCCCGCAGCGGCAACCCGACCCGCGACGTCTTGCAGGAGTGCCTCGCCGCACTGGAGGAGGGCGAGCGCGGCTTCGCCTTCGCCTCCGGGCTCGCCGCCGAGGACACCCTGATCCGGGCCGTATGCCGCCCCGGCGACCATGTGGTCCTGCCCGACGACGCCTACGGCGGCACCTATCGGCTCTTTGACAAGGTCGAGCAGAACTGGGGCCTGCGCCACTCCTCGGCTCCGGTCGGTGACCCAGAGGCGGTCCGTGCCGCCATCGAGCCCGGCACCACCAAGCTGATCTGGATCGAGACCCCGACCAACCCGCTGCTCAACATCGGTGACATCGAGGCGCTGGCGGCCGTTGTCCACGATGCGGGGGCGCTGCTCGTCGTCGACAACACGTTCGCCTCGCCCTACCTCCAACGCCCGCTCACGCTTGGCGCCGATGTGGTGGTGCACTCCACGACTAAGTACGTCGGCGGCCACAGCGACGTCGTCGGCGGCGCCCTCGTCGTGCGAGACCACGCGCTCGCCGACCAACTCGCCTTCCACCAAAACGCGATGGGTGCGGTGGCTAGCCCCTTCGACTCCTGGCTCACCTTGCGCGGCCTCAAGACGCTGGCCGTGCGTATGGACCGGCACTGCGACAACGCCGAGCGGGTCGTGGACTTCCTCGTCGGTCACCCCAAGGTCACCCACGTCTATTACCCCGGCCTGGCCGACCACCCGGGCCATGCCGTCGCGGCGCGGCAGATGGACCGCTTCGGCGGCATCGTGTCCTTCCGCGTGGCGGGCGGGATGGCGGCGGCGGTCGAGGTCTGCGGTCGCGCCGAGGTCTTCACCCTCGCCGAGTCGCTCGGCGGTATCGAGAGCCTGATTGAGCACCCGGGTCAGATGACCCACGCCTCCGTCGCGGGCACCGCGTTGGAGGTGCCCGACGACCTGATCCGGCTGAGCGTCGGCATCGAAAGTGCGGAGGACCTGCTCGCCGACTTGGAGCGTGCGCTCGGGTGAGCGAGGAACGACGCCTGGCTCTCTGCGTGGACTTCGGCTCCACGTTTACCAAGGCTGCCCTCGTCGACCTCGACGCGGGCGCTATCGCCGCCTCGGCGAGCCACGAGACCACGATCACGACCGACGTACTCGATGGGTATAACGCGTGCGTGGCCGAGTTGGCCCGCACCGAGCCGCGGGCGGTCGACGCGCCGGTTTATGCCTGCTCCAGTGCCGGCGGAGGCCTGCGGATCGCGGTCGTGGGCAACGAGGAGCTCGTCACCGCCGAGGCCGGCCGGCGGGTGGCGCTGTCGAGCGGCGGCAAGGTGGTCGCAGTGCTGGCC
>JBAQXA010000478.1:0-2310 GCA_049299195.1 Nocardioides sp. | reverse complement strand
CGCGGGCGGTGGGGTGGTGGGCGGGTCGGTGGGTGGGTTGTTGGGCGGCTCGGCGGCGGGGCTCGCAGGGCTCATGGGCGCACCCCCAAGTGCTCTGCCACCAGGCCCTCCAGCTGCTTGACCGACTTCATCTCCGCAAACTCCTGGTGGACGACCCTTCCCTCGGCGTCGACAAACACCAGCATCGGCACGGTGCGGATGCGCAGCGGCGGCTTGCCGTCGGAGTCGCCGCCCGGGTCGGCCAGGCTCGGGTAGGTGACGCCTTTAGCCGCCAGGAGGTCGATGGCCTCCGCGGGAATCATGTCCTGGAAGTCCACGCCGATCAGGGCTACCCGCCCGGCTGCCGCGTCGGCATACGCCTGGAGGATGGGGAGTTCCCTGCGGCAGGGCTCGCACCACGCACCCCAGTAGTTGATGACCAGCGGGCCACGCAGGGCGGCGAGGTTGACGTCGTGGCCGCCCCCGAGACAGCGCAGGGTCACCTCGGGAAGCCCCCCGGCCACGGCGGGGCCGGAAATCTGCGGACAGTCGTGGATGCCCGCGGCGGCCTTGGCAGCTCGCAGCACCGGGGTGTCCACGTCGATGTGAGCCGGGCCGACGCTCGGCATCGTGAAGTTCGGCTCCTTCGCGGCGGGCGCACACGCCCCGAGCAGAATGCCGAGAGCCAGCAGCAGGGCGGCCCGAGCCCGCCGCGCAGCCAGGATCACGCCGGGCCTTGGGTCTTGACCAGCGCCTCCGCAGCCACCCGATCGGTCGGGCCCTCTCCAAACGACGGGCACAGCCGGGCAACCGGGCAAGCCCCGCACGCGGGGGTCCGGGCGTGGCAACGCCGTCGCCCGTGCCAGATCAGGTGGTGGCTGAGCATCGTCCAGTCGGCCTTGGGGAAGAGATCACCGATGGCGAACTCGACCTTGACCGGATCGGTCTCCTCGGTCCACCCGAGGCGCCGCACCAGCCGGCCGAAGTGAGTGTCGACCGTGATTCCCGGGACGTCGAACGCGTTGCCGAGCACGACGTTGGCCGTCTTGCGGCCGACCCCCGGCAGGGTGACGAGGTCCTCCAGACGGCCCGGCACCGCACCGTCATACCGCTCGACGAGGGCCTGCGACAGCTTGAGCAGCGACTCGGTCTTGGCGCGGAAGAAGCCGAGCGGGCCGATGATCTGCTCGAGATGTTCCCGGGGTGCGCCGGCCATCGCGGTCGCATCGGGGTAGGCCGCGAACAGCGTCGGGCGCACCGCGTTGACCCGTCGATCGGTCGTCTGGGCGCTCAGCACCGTGACGACGAGCAGCTCGAAGGGATCGGCGAAGTCGAGCTCGCAATGTGCCTCGGGGTAGGTCTCGCCGAGGAGCCGGTTGACCTTGCGGGCCCGCCGCACGAGGGTGGTGGGCGGAGCCGGTCGGGGCTTGGCACCCGCGGTCTTGGGGCGGGGAGTCGGTGGCACCTGCTCAGGGTACGGGCCAGCGGCGACACCGCACCGTTAGGATCAAGCCACCACCACCCCGAGGAGGACCCTGTGGACAATGCGGTGCTGCGTCAAGCCCCCTTGTTCAACTCACTCGACGACGAAGCAGCCGCTGCGCTGCGCGCCTCCATGACCGAGACGCGGTTGCGTCGAGGGGACGCCCTGTTTCACGAGGGCGACTCTGGTGACCGGCTCTATGTCGTGCTCGAAGGCAAGGTGAAGCTCGGCCGGTCCTCGTCGGACGGGCGCGAAAACCTGCTCGCGATCCTGGGTCCCGGCCAGATGTTTGGTGAGCTCTCCCTGTTTGACCCCGGGCCGCGCTCGGCAACGGTGACCGCGGTGACCGATACGACGTTTGCTTCGCTCTCTCACGAAGACCTGCTCCGCTGGCTCGACGGCCGCCCCCAGGTCGCGCGCGGGCTGCTCACTCAGCTCGCCGGCCGGCTGCGCCGCGCCAACGACGTGGTCGCCGACCTGGTCTTCTCCGACGTGCCCGGCCGGGTAGCCAAGGCGCTCATCGATCTCGCCCACCGCTTCGGGCGCACCGCCGACGATGGCGTGCACGTCCACCACGACCTCACCCAAGAAGAGCTGGCCCAGCTCGTCGGCGCCTCCCGAGAGACCGTCAACAAGGCGCTGGCCGACTTCGCTTCTCGCGGGTGGCTGCGCCTGGAGCCCCGCTCTGTGGTGATCATGGACCTCGAGCGCCTCACCCGCCGCGCCCGCTGAGCGGGGGCGGGGGGCGGCGGCGTCGGCGGCCCCGCGGCATACCCCGTCCGTCTACCGCGTCGTTCGCGTCACTTTTGACCCAGCCCAACCCCGCGGAAGCGTCCCCAACCCCGCGG
>JBAQXA010000477.1:0-3344 GCA_049299195.1 Nocardioides sp. | reverse complement strand
GGGCGTGGCACATCAGGCCGACGACGTCGCCGGGTGCAGCTTGAGCCACGAGCGCCTGCAGCGACTCGAGTTCGGTGCGGTAGGCCACCACATCGGCCATCCCCACCCGTTCCAGCCCCGCGCGCAGGTGCCCTTCGAGCTCAGCCAGGGTGCGCCCCCGCAGATAGCGCTCCTTGTGCCCGATGGCAACGAGGTCGGCGTCGCGTCCGGCTATTTCACCGAGCTTTTCGAGCAGCTCGCCTTGCCGGTCGCCCACCGCCCCGAGCCCGAGCAGCAGCCGCCCGCCCGGCCGGCGTACGCCCGCCATGATCTCCAGCAGCGCGTCGAGCCCGGCCTCGTTGTGCGCGAGATCGACCACGACCGTGACTTCACCGAGGGAGTAGATGTTCATCCGGCCCGGGTTGTGTTCCACTCCGGGCGCGAAGTCGCGTAGGCCGGCCGCGACCTGGTCCCGGCCGATCCCGGCGGCAATTGCTGCCGACGCCGCGGCGAGTGCGTTCTCGACGTTGAAGCGGG
Source organism: Nocardioides sp. (assembly GCA_049299195.1). GTDB lineage: Bacteria > Actinomycetota > Actinomycetes > Propionibacteriales > Nocardioidaceae > Nocardioides. The sequence continues at coordinate 2,828 of JBAQXA010000477.1, read as the reverse complement.
ACAACCCCGCGAGCGTCATCGGCACGTCTGCGAGCTCGACCAGCGGCCGCGGATCGCCGCCGCGCTCCCACGTGCAGATCCACCCGTCGATCACCGTCGTGGCGCGACCGCCGTTTGCCAGCACCTCGCGGATCCCCGGCGCGTCCGGGTCGCGCGAAAAGACCCACGGTTGCGCCTTGATCACCGAGCGCATGGCAAGCACGCGCGGGTCGTCGGCGTTGAGCACCGCCCAGCCGCTCTTGCGCGTGATCCGGGCGACGACGCTCTTGACCTCGGCGAGCTGCTCCAGGGTGTCGATCCCCTGCAGCCCCAAGTGATCCGCGGTCACGTTGGTGACCACCGAGACGTCGTTGCGGGTCAGCCCAATGCCCTTGAGCAGTATGCCGCCGCGCGCCGTCTCCGTGACCGCGAACTCGACCTCCTTATGGGCCAAGACCCGACCGGCGCCACTGGGGCCGGAGTAATCACCCGCCTCCACCAGTGCACCGTCGATGTAGATGCCGTCGGTATTGGACCAACCCACGATCCGTCCGTCGGTGCGCGCGATGTGAGCGATCATCCGCGAGGTTGTCGTCTTGCCATTGGTGCCCGTGACGGCCACCACCGGGACCCGCGGGGTGATCGTCGTCGGCCGCGCGCCGACGTCGGCCGATCGGACTCGCGCCGCCGCCTCGTCGACCAACGTGATCACATCATCGGAGCCGAAGGCGCCGAGGAGCTCGCCCACCGATCGGCCCATCGCCTCCGCGCGCCCCCGGCGCACCCACGGGAAGGCGACCACGACCCGGCTTGGGTCGCTCGTCGGTCGCACCCGGACCGCCAGGCGACTCGTCCCGGCCTCCCGCGCGACAGCCCGCACGAGGCGGGCGAGCGCCCGCAGAGCGAAGCGCTGGCGGAAACCGCTGCCTGCCTCACCCGGCCGGGCGTTGGGCAGTCCGATGCGCTCGGCAAATGCCCGCACACGCTTCGGCGGCGCCTGCGCCAGCCCGGAGATGTCCACGGTCAGCTTGACGGCCGCCCGGGGGAAGTAGAGGTTAGGCCCCTCGAGGATCCGCAACTCGATCAGCGCGTTGACCGGCACCTCGGCTGGGGAACCTGACGACCCCGTGGCGTCATTCGGTTCGGCGGCCACGAGCTATGCCCCCATCGCGTGGAAGCCGCCGTCCACGTGCACAATCTCCCCGCTGGTTGCCGGGAAGAGGTCCGACAGCAGCGCGCAGACTGCCTTGGCCGTGGGTTCGTGGTCGGCGTTGTCCCAGCCCAGCGGCGCTCGCGTCGACCACATCGACTCCAGATCGGAGAAGCCCGGGATCGCCTTGGCAGCCAGCGTCTTGAGCGGCCCCGCCGAGACCAGGTTGACCCGGATGCCCAGCGGCCCCAGATCGCGCGCGAGATATCGCGAGGTCGACTCCAGACCGGCCTTGGCTACGCCCATCCAGTCGTATGCCGGCCACGCGACCGTGGCGTCGAAGGTGAGCCCGACGATGCTCCCGCCAGGCCCCATCAGCGGCTGCGCGGCCACGGCGAGCGACTTCAGCGAGTAGGCGGAGACCTGCACGGCCTGCGCCACGTCCTCCCAGGGGCCCGTCATGAAATTGCCACCAAGCAGCGTCGCGGGGTTGCCGTAGGCGATGGAGTGCACCACGCCGTCGAGGCCGTCGACATGCTCGCGCACCTGGTCGGCGAGGCCCGCCAGATGGTCGGCGTCGGTGACGTCGAGTTCGAGCACCGCGGGCTCGACCGGAAGCCGCTTGGCGATGCGCCGGGTGATCCCCAGCGCCCGGCCGAAGTTGGAGATCATGACGGTCGCGCCCTGCTCCTGGGCGAACTTCGCCGTGGCGAAACCGATCGAGGAGTCCATCGTGACTCCAGCGACCAGGATGCGCTTGCCTTCGAGGATGCCGCCCATGCTTGCTCCTTGGTGAGGTCTGGTGAGGTTGAGGTTTAGCTGCTGCTGTCTGCGAGGAGGTGCCGACGAGGCGCACCCGACGAGCTACCCCCGAAGAGGCGCGCCGTCGAGGTGGCCGCCCCCGGAGGCGGCCTAGTGGCCCATGCCGAGTCCGCCGTCGACCGGGATCACGGCCCCGGTGACATAGCCCGCGCCGTCTCCGGCGAGCCAGAGCGCGGCCGCGGCCACCTCGGCCGGAGCGGCATACCGACCCAGGGGCACCTGGGCCAAGATCGCCTGCTTTTGGTCGTCGGTCAGCACGTCGGTCATGTCGGTGTCGACGAAGCCCGGAGCGATCACGTTGGCGGTGATTGAGCGCGAGCCGAGTTCGCGCGCGAGGGAGCGCGCCATCCCGACGAGACCCGACTTTGAGGCCGCGTAGTTGACCTGTCCGGCCGAGCCGAGCAGGCCCACGACCGAGGAGATGAAGACGATCCGGCCGCGGCGCAAGCGCAGCATCCCCTTGGCCGCCCGCTTCGCGACGCGGAACGAGCCAGTGAGGTTGGTGTCGATGACGGTGGTCCAATCGTCCTCCGACATGCGCAGCACCAGCGTGTCCTTGGTGATGCCCGCGTTGGCGATCAGCACTTCGACCGGGCCATGGGCCGCTTCGACTTCGGCAAACGCGGCCTCGACGGCCACCGGATCGGTGATGTCGCAGCGCACATCAAGCGCTCCCGCGGGAGCACCCCCGTTGCGTGTCGTCACGGCCACCCGGTCACCGTTGGCGACGAACGCCTCGGCGATCGCTCGTCCGATGCCGCGGTTGCCGCCGGTGACAAGCACCGATCTGCCGGAGGGGGAAACGTTTTCGGGTTCGGTCACGGGGAGACGCTATCGAGTCCGCTTCGCCCAAGCGAGCATCAGGCGTCTTCTAGCC
>JBAQXA010000476.1:0-13967 GCA_049299195.1 Nocardioides sp. | reverse complement strand
CCCTGGGCCACGTTGAACTGACTCCCTCGCAGTTCCGACTCATGCTCGCCCTCGCCGAGAACACACTGCGGCGGGCAGGCACCGGCCAGAGCGACATACCGACCAACGCGGCCGCCGCGACACGGCTCGGCTGGTCGGCGACCACGTTCAATCGCAAGCTCGACAACGTGTGCGACAAGTACGCGCGAGCTGGAGTCAAGGGACTCCGTGGTGGGCAGGGATCGCTGGCCACCAACCGGCGGGCGCGGTTGGTTGAGTACGCCATCGCCGCCCGGATCGTCCGGCCCGAACACCTCCCGATTCTCGACGACGTAGCGGAGCCCACCGATGAAGCTTGACCGAATCTTCCGTCGCCGCACGAGTAGGACTCGGCGCCTTGTATCGGGGACGAGCCTTGCCCTAGTCGCCTCGGTGCTCGTCGTCCTTGCAGCCAAGGCCGACGGCCTCCCGATCAGCGATGTTGATCTCAACGACGGCAGTGTTTGGGTGGTCAATCAGGCACCGGATCGGCAGCTCCTTGCGAAGCTCAACACTCAGATCCGGCAGTTGGACCTCGGGGTCCAGGCTCAAGCGGGTGAATTCGACGTCTTCCAAGACGGTCCGACGGTCTTTCTAGACCAGCGCGGAGGAGCTCGAAGCCTCCGACGAGTCGATGTTGCCGCCGGGGTGCTGGGCGACCCCATCGAGCTGCCCACGGGGGCCGTTGCCGCCTACGGCGGCGGGACGGTCGCACTGCTTGACGCCGAGTCCGGGAAAGCATGGGTCCGCAGCGTCGACACCATTCAAGGGTTTACGGTGAAGCTCGATCCCGACCTCGAGCTGGGTGCCGACGCCGCCGTTGCGGTTGGCCTCGACGGGACGGCGTGGTTCGTCAATCCGGCCCGCCACACGGTCACGCCTGTGCGCATGGTCGCGGGACTGCCAGAGGTGGGAGATCCAGAGGATCTGGGGGGCACTCTGGGCGAGTCGCTGCAGGTAACTTTGGTCGGCGACCACGTGCTCGTGCTAGACCGAGAGTCCGGCAGCATTCTGCAGCCGGGTAGCGATCCCGTAAAGGTTGAGTCCGCAGACCCCTTGTCGGCGAAGTTGCAGTTGCCGGGACCCTCCAGTGACAGCGCATACGTCGCCACTCGAGAGCAGCTACTCACGCTGGACATTGGCGGCGATGACCTAACAACGATCCGGGACGGGTTCGATGGCCCCCCGGCGGCACCTTTGGTCCACCGCGGATTTGTACACGCAGCTTGGGCTGACCCCGCGGCAGAAAGCTATGTCCGTCTCCAGGGCAAGAAGATCTACCAAGTTGGAATCCCCTCGGTGCAGCCAACCGCCGCGCTGGTCTTTCGCAGGAATCGCGACGCAGTAGTGCTCAACGACACCACGACTGGTGACTCGTGGCTGGTGCAGCAAGAGGGCATCCCTCTCGTCAAGAACTGGGACGACGTGGATCCCAAAGTGGAGAAGGAGCAGCAGCAGGATCCTCGGCCCCAGGAGCAAGAAGTGAAACGGACGGAGGAGAACCGAAAGCCCGAGGCCCGCGACGATGAGCTAGGGGCGCGAGCCGGTCAGGAAACCATCCTCCCGGTGATCCGCAATGACGTCGATCCAGACGGCGACATCTTGACGATTCAGGATCCGCCAAGCTATGTGTCGGGGCCTAAGGCGGAGACCATCGCGGTGGTCGGCGACGGCACTCAGCTGCAAATGCGCTTCAGGGCTCAAGACTCAGGCGGACAGGCTGTCTACAAATACGTCGCCGATGACGGTCGCGAGGGAGTTGACGACGCCGAGCTGACGATAAACATCGTGCCCGCAACTCAGAACTCAAACCCCGAACGAGTAATGGACGACGGCGTCCCACGGGAGACTCGGGTCACCCTCTCTGCCGGCCAGAAGACCACCATTTACGCAATGCCGGATTGGACGGACCCCGACGGGGATGGACTGGTTCTCGACGACGCACAAGTGAAGTCGGGCGGCAGCCTCCTGGCCCGCCCAGACGGGTTGATCGAGTTTCAAGATGACGGTCGTCCAGGTGACAAGGTGATCGAATTCGACATCCTCGACGGCCGCGGCGGCAAAGCTCACGGGAAGATTCCGGTCACGGTCACGGCGACCGGTGGCGCGTCTCCGACGCTCGTCCCCGACCGCGTGTTGGGGGAGGCAGGAAGCTGGATCGAGGTCAAGCCGCTGGCAAACGACTTTTCTCGGGATGGCAGTGACCTGCACCTCCGCAACGTCAACGGCGTTGGTGGACTGGAAGTCAAACTCGACCCGACTACGGGCACCTTCCTGGCGCGTACCTCGCGGGCCGGGACGTACTACTTGGACTACTCGGTGTACACCGACCGTGCTGAGGGAGAGTCCTTTGTGCGGCTCGATGTCCAGGCACAGAGCGATGCGAACAGGCCTCCGGTTGCTATGAAGGATGAGGCGCTCATCCCCAAAGGCGGGTATGCGCTCATTGATCCTCTCGCTAACGACGTCGACCCGGAGGGCCAAGTGCTTGCCATCACGTCCGTCTCCGCACCTGGAAACTCCGGGGTTAAGGCATCACTGATCGAAAATCGGCTCTTGCGCATTGAGACCAACAGAGACCTGGCCAGCCCAGTCTCCTTGAGCTATGTGGTTTCCGACGGTCCCAATAGCGTCCAGGGTTCGGTAACCGTGCAGCAACTCCGTGTCAACGAGCGGAATCGTCCACCAGTCGCTGGTGACGACCGTGTCACTGCGCGCGTTGGCTCGGTGAGCAGCGTCGCGGTGCTGGCCAACGACTCCGATCCGGACAACGACGACTTGCGGCTCTTCCAGCAGGATCTCGTCGTGCCGGACGACATGGCCATGTTTGTGTCGGGGAGCCGAGTCAGGTTCAAGGCGCCGGACAAGCCAGGTGAGTATCGGGTGACCTATGGGGTGCGCGACTCTCGAGGGCAACGCGATGACGCCGAGATCGTGATTGAGGTCAAACCGGACGATCCCGAGGAGAACTCGGCTCCTCGCCCGCATGCCGTGGAAGCACGAGCTATCGGTGGGCAAGTGATTCGGATCAACCTTGATCTTGCCGGGTCTGATCCCGATGGGGACGCGGTGACACTCGTGGGTCTCACCCGAGCCCCAGAGTTGGGTCGCGTGGTGAAGACAGGGCTCGACTGGATCTCCTACGAGCCCTACTCTGGCCGGCGCACTGGCACGGACACGATCGAAGCGCAGGTGCGTGATTCTTACGGCCAGATGGGTGAGGTCTCGGTAAGGGTCGGCGTGATCCCGCGAGCGGCCGTAAATCAAGCTCCGGTGGCCTTGGACGATCGCCTCTCGGTGCGGCCAGACCGCACGATTGCCTACAACGTAGCGTCCAATGACGCGGACCCGGATGGAGACGCTCTGCAGTTGGCGGAAGACCTCCAGGCCAACGCCGGCACAGACGCCGCACTTGAGGGTCAGTTCTTGGTGTTGAAAGTCCCAGATGTGGACGGCGAGAGCACCAAGCAAGTGGCCGTGACCTATGCAATCGAAGACGGTCTCGGCGGCAGTGACCAGGCGCGTTTCACGGTCGACGCAAGCGAGGATGCCCCCCTTTACGCCCCCACAACGCGCGACGACGTTGCAGCGGCCTCGCGCATCACAGGGAAGTCTCCCGGTGACACCGTGGCGGTTGATGTGCTCGCCAACGATGGTGATCTTGATGGCCGTCAAGAGGATCTGACCGTAGAACCCTGGGATGCGAAGGCGGCCACAGTCGTCGACAAAAAGCTCAAAGTCACCCTGACCAAGCGTGACCAAGTCGTGGTCTATCGAGTCAAGGATGCTGAGGATCAGCAGTCTTTCGGGTTCGTATTCGTGAGCGGCACGGAGTCTGCGCCACCCGTGGTCAACCCGGAGGCGGTTCCGATCGAGGTGACTGCGGGAGAACCCAAGACAGTGCAACTGAGTGACGTCGTATTGGTTCGGGCTGGCCGAGCGCCGATCATCACGGTCCCGGACCAAGTACGCACGGAGCCCTTCTCCAGTGGGGTCGAGGTCGTTGACAGGGAATCCTTCACCGTCACAGCGCCGGCGGATGCCTCCGGCCCGGCGTCCGTCACCCTGGAAGTGACGGACGGTGAAGGGCTCAACGACCCAACGGGTGAGAGTTCCTTGCTCACGATCCCTATCGACGTCATCGCCAGCAAGAATCTGCCGCCAACGATGCGTGATCTCTTCGCGGAAGTCGCAACTGGCCCTGATACGGAGGAGAAGCGAATAGATCTGCGCGCGGCGGCGGCCGATCCCAACGAGAAGGACTTGGCCGAGTTGACCTTCGAGGCTGTGACCGAAGGCGAGGTCGACGCCCAAATCGAAGACGGCAGCGTTCTGGTCCTGACCCCGCAGAGTGGTGCCGTAAAGGACCAAACGGCGAAGGTCACCGTCACTGCTGCCGATCCGGGTGGAGCCAAGGGTCAGGGAACGGTGCACGTGACCTTCGTGAGCAGCGACAGGCCGCTGGTAACAGTGGGTGATATCGGTCCACTTGAAGGCAAAGCTGGCGAGGCGCTAGAGCTGGACATCAATGACTACGCCCAGAATCCCTACAGCGACGATCCTTTGACTGTTGAGAACGCATCCTTGGAAGTGGGCGAGGGAGCGGCTAGTGCTTCAGGGTCGATTGTGACCGTGACGCCGAAGACGGACTTCTCAGGGACCCTCGTGGTGAAGTTCTCCGTGCTTGACGGCTCGGGAGACAGGGAGCGCGTTGTTACTGCGCGTGCCGAGGTAGTCGTTGTAGCGCGTCCAGAGCCTCCTGGCCGGCCTACCGTTGCCGGGTTCACAGCCGACACGGTCACTCTCTCGTGGGCGCCCGCGGATGACAAGGGTGCGCCGGTGACGGACTACGAGGTCCGCTGGCGGGGCGGAGAGCAGTCGTGCGGGGCAGCAACGACCTGCATCATCGACGGCCTGACGCCAAGCCAGACGTACACATTCGAAGTGGTCGCCACCAATCGGGTTGGCACCAGTGAACCCAGCCCCCCGTCGGACCCGGCTACGCCGGATGAGGTGCCTGAACGCATGGCCGCCCCGACGGTCTCGCCGGACTACACCCAACGCGATGGCCAGCTGATCATCCAATGGGTCAAGCCGGCCAATACTGGATCACCAATCGAGTTCTACGAAATTTCGATGCTGGGGTCGTCGCAGGTCCGGCAGGCCCCGGAGGGATCACGTTCCTTTCCGTGGACCGGTCTCACCAACGGCGAGATCAAACAATTCCGGATTAGGGCAGTGAATGACATCAAGGACAATCGGATGCAGGACTTCTCCGATCCATCCCAGCCCGACAAGCCCTTTACGGTTCCAGATCCAGTTGGGCAACCCGTCGCCCAGGCGAGCGCCGATGATGGCGTCGCGGGGGGAATTGTAACCGTCAGCTGGGAAGCGCCCGAAAACAATGGTGATGACATCGACACCTATGAGGTCACCATGGCAAAAAATGGAACGAATGTAGTCACCAAGACTATAGACGGAGCCCTGCACACTACTTCCTTCGACGGTGTGGAAAACGGGAACGACTACACCTTCCAAATTGCAGGACATAACCGCGCTGGCCTTGGTGAAAAGAGCCAGAGGTCAGAAAAGGTCAATCCGTATGACAAGGCTTCACCGGTGCAGAACATTCGGAAGGTCAGCGAGGGTGACCACTACGCAAAAATCACCTTTGACAGGCCGGCTGACGACGGAGGGAGAGAGATCATTGGATACGACGTGTCCAGTACTGGAGGTAGCACGGTCAGGTTTGAAGGCACTAGCGGTGACGTGCACTTCAACGAAAATAATGGACCGTATAAAGTTTGGGTTGTACCGGTTACTAGCCTCTCAGTAAATGTTGAGCTCCTGGGCCAGGAGACGGCGCCGCTCGAGGGAGTCCGACCCTTCGGTATACCCCTCAAGCCGGTCGGCCTAGTCTCGACCGAAAAGTATATGGCGGTGGATCTCGGTTGGAGTGTCCCCGACGAAAACGGGAGGCCGATCATCGCGACACAGTGGAAATCCACGGGCGGCTGGAATAACGGGACTAGTACGACTCAGTCAACAATCGAGGGTGGAGAGAGTGCCTGCGTGGAATTGCGCACAGTGTCCGAGGGCGCGACCTCGGCCGATCGCCTTTATTCAACCGCAATTCCGCACTGCGGGCAATCTAAACCTAAAGAGGTGACAGTTGTCAAGGGTGGTCAGTATAACAACTGCGAAAGCACGTGCTACTACGTCGATATTTACGTGGAGGGATTTAAGGCCAATACTACACAATACGCAAGCCCAAGCCTCAATGGGGATCCGAACTGGTGTGGACAGGAGACGCCCTGTAGCAACACGAAGAGTTTCAGAGTGGGTGGCGACGGCAAGGGATCGCTTGTGAACTGGTACTACAACGGCTATAGCGGCAACGTCTGCGTTAGGGTCGACGATGTGACGGGCTGCCACGTCTGGTAGTGCGGAAAAACTCCAATTTCGAATGGACGGAAAGAATGGCGCTTAGTCAAGATCAAATATCCTGGTTTTCTACCACTTTTGCACAGATGGTGGCCAATGTGGAGCAGGCGGTGGTCGGCAAGACCGCGACGGTGCAGTTGGCGGTCACCACGCTGTTAGCTGAAGGGCACCTTCTGCTGGAGGACTTCCCTGGGACGGGGAAGACCTCCTTGGCGCGCGCGATCGCCCAGACAGTGAAGGGGAAGCAGAATCGCATCCAGTTCACGCCCGACCTGTTGCCAAGTGACGTCACCGGTACCTCGATCCTGGATCAGCGCAATCAGCGCTTCGAGTTTCACAAGGGTCCCGTGTTCACCAACATCTTGTTGGCCGACGAGATCAACCGGGCCTCTCCTAAGACCCAATCGGCTCTGCTTGAGGTGATGGAGGAGAGCCACGTCACGGTCGATGGACAGACTCACGCGGTCGGCCGTCCGTTCATGGTGATCGCGACTCAGAACCCGATCGAGCAGGCAGGGACCTACCGTTTGCCGGAGGCGCAACTGGACCGCTTCTTGATGAAGACGTCCTTGGGCTATCCCGATCACGCCAGTACCGTGAAGATCCTTGCGCAACCCACGCAGGCGCGCAGTGGCGTGGTGTTGAACCCGGTCATCCCCACCGATCACGTTGCCATGGCGATCGACTTTGCCAGCGCGGTGCATATTGACCCGGCAGTCCTCGACTACATCGCAAGGCTCACCGCCGAGACGCGCAGTGCGCCCGATGTTGTGCTCGGCACCAGCGTCCGTGCCGGGTTGGGGTTGGCTCGGGCGGCGAAGGTCTGGGCACTCGCGTCGGGCCGCGATTATGTGCTCCCTGACGACATCAAGCGCTTGGCTGTTCCCGTGATGGCCCACCGCATGCTCCTTGATCCGGAGGAGGAGTTTCGCGGGGGGACCACTGAGGCCGTTGTGGAGCGCATCTTGGGTCAATTGCAGGCCCCGCAGGAGCGCGTCGCCTGATGAAGCGATGGAAGTGGCCCACTCGGGGTGGTGGGGCGAGCACTCGATGGGTGTCCGTAGAGCGGCGGCTGATCGCCCGTTCGCGTGCGGTCCGCGCGACGGCTGCCGCGCGGACCGACCCGCTCCGTCGCTGGGCCGCGCCCGTCACGGCAATTGTGTCCCCGGTTGCTTGGGTCACGCTGGGGCTTGCACTTGTGGCCTGCTTCGCGGGCTTCTGGCTGGAGTGGCAGGAATTGCTTGCCGCCGCTGGTTTTGGCTTCGCTGTGCTCGCCTTGGCCGTGGCCTTCATCCTGGGGCGGCACCAGTTGGCGGCCGGACTCGACCTCTCCCGGGACCGCGTGGTGGTGGGCCAACGGGCCTTCGGTGCCGTGAAATTGACCAACACATCGGCCGTTCGCTCGTTCCCAGTCATGGTCGAGCTTTCAGTCGGTGAAGGCCGCGCACAGTTCGACGTACCGAGCTTGGGTGCGGGGACTGAGCATGAAGACCTCTTCGAAGTTGATACGTCAAGACGCGCGGTCTGGGAAGTCGGACCAGTCCGGGCAGTGCGTGGCGATCCACTTGGTCTGCTCCAGCGGGAGCAGCGTCTCACCGATTCCGAGACGCTCTATGTCCATCCGCGCACGGTCAAGGTGCAGGGCTCCGCGTCTGGGTTCGTCAGAGACCTCGAGGGCGCGACGATCCGCAAGATCACCAACAGCGACGTCGCGTTCCACGCCTTGCGTGGCTATGTTCCCGGCGACGACCGTCGCTACATCCACTGGAAGAGCAGCGGTCGCACCGGATCACTCATGGTGCGCCAGTTCGAGGAGACTCGGCGATCGCACATGCTTGTTGCACTGAGTACCCGTCTGGAGGACTACGCGGACGACCAGGAGTTTGAAGACGCTGTCTCGATTGCCGCATCACTGGGGGTGCAGGTGCTTACTGAGGGCCAGACCTTGAGCGCCGTGACGTCCACGCGAACCCTGCGCCACGGCACTTCCGGCCGGCTGCTAGATGAATACTCCGGTGTCGATTACGACGCCCACTCTCCCTCACTCGCTGAAGTCGCTCGGCGCCTCGCGCGCGAGCACTCGCATGCAAGCGTGGCGATCATCGTTTGCGGCTCGCTCACCGATGCCGCCGAGATCCGCAAAGCGCGTCGCTATCTACCGCTCGAACTCCGGGCCATCGTCGTCAAGTCGCACCACAACGCGGAGACGTCGCTTCGACAGATGGGCGATCTGGATGTCGCCACGCTCGGGAGCCTTGACGATCTCGGCACGACCCTACGGAGGCTCTCGCGATGACACAGCCTCCCGGGATCCGTTTGCAGGTGGCGGACGGGGCCATCCTCCTTCTCTTCGGCCTGACCGCGATGAGTCCCCTCTCGGCGGCCTACGGCAGTTGGCATTGGGCCGCGGCGGCAGGAGGCGGAATTCTCGCCGGCCTGGGGGTTGCAGCGATCAGCCGCAGGTTCCATTTAGGAGCGTGGCTCACCGCCCTGACGGCGTTGGTCGCCTACCTATTGCTTGGAAGCGCGCTCGCTGTGCCTTCCCAGGCCACGGCTGGGGTACTTCCCAATCCGAGCGCTCTCCGGTCATTGCTGACGGGTCTCATCCACGCCTGGCGCGACTCGCTCACCATGCTGATTCCGCTGAAGAGCGGTGGCACGGCCCTCGTTGTGCCCTTCGTGACCGGTCTTGTGGTGGGCCTTGTCGGCGCCCTCATCCTTTGGCGATCGTCGAAGCCTGGCTTTACCGGTCTGGTGGTGGTAGCGGCCTTCGTTGTGGCAGCTGCCTTCGGCAGCAAGGACACTGAGTTTCCGGTTCTCCGCGGGATCGGTCTCGCGGCGGCCCTCTTGGTCTGGCACCGGTGGCGTGCCACCCGTGACGCACGAGTGGCCTGGGGACGTCGACTCGCACTGACCACTGCCGTGGTGGCGGTCGCTTCAGGTGCTGGATTTGGCCTTGCTGTGGCTGGAGACGCGGATCGGGACGTCCTACGTGAACACGTGGAGCCACCTTTTGATCCCCTTGCTTTCCCGAGCCCGCTCTCGCGTTATCGGGCCTTCTACGACGAGGCCGGACTGGCAGACCGAACACTTTTCACCACAACCGGAATGAAACCTGGTGACCGCATCCGGCTAGCCACTATGGACACCTACGACGGAGTGGTGTGGAACGTCGCTGGCGGCCCATCTGCTCCCTCCCAGTCGGGAAGCTTCACAAGGTTCGTCTCCGAGGCGGACGCCGGTGGTGAGGAAGTGACTCTCACCGTTGGTGACTACTCCGGTCCTTGGATCCCGACGATTGGCCAGACGCTAGCTGCTGAACTCGATAAGGGCGGCTCAACGGTGCCGCCCGAGACCTCGGGTCTGCTCATCAACAGAGCGACCGGGACGATGGCTCAACTCGGTGGAGTTCAGCCCGGAACGACCTATCGCTTCAGGGTGCAGCGCGACGCCCCCCCAGCCGACGCGAGCGCACTGCCAGCCGATCTGGGCGCCGCTCAACTGCCACCCGATGACATCCCCGCCCTGAGCAAGCGAGCACAACGTTGGATCGCGCAAGCGGGCAGCCCGACGGGAGGCGCCCTCGCGCAGACCTTGGTGGAGGAGTTCCGCAAGGGTTACTACAGCGACGGGAAGAAGAACGAGGCCGCCTCCCGTTCGGGGCACACCGTCAAACGAATCGTCGAACTCGTCGCTCCCGAGGACATGATCGGAAACGACGAGCAATACGCCGCCGCGATGGGGGTCGTGGGCCAGTTGAAGGGCCTCCCGACGCGCGTCGTGATGGGCTTCCTCGTCGAACAACCCGATGGGCGTGTGCTCGGCAAAGACGTGGACGCTTGGGTGGAGGTAAAGCTCGAAGGCGCGGGATGGGTCACGTTCGTACCGACGCCCGACAAGGATCGCAAGCCACGGCAGCTTCAAAAGGACCCAGACCCGGAGCCCCAGCCCACGGTTCTGCAACCACCGATCGTGCCGGAGGAGCCGGATGGCAACGACGACAAGGCCCCCCAGGGGGCTGGCCGGCGCAACAGCATCAGCGTGCCGTCATGGCTAACCGAGGTGCTCCGGTACACGGGGTACGGCGCTGCTGCGACGGTCGTCGTGTCCCCGCTCTGGGGGCCCATCGTACTTAAGCGCGTACGGCGTCGTCGCCGTCGTGGCGCTAGCGATCCGCTGGCACGAGTGACGGGTGGGTGGCACGAACTTTCAGACGCAGCGCGGGACCTTGGCACGCGTTTGCCGGCCAGCAACACGCGGCTGGAGAGCAGTTATGCGCTGGCCGGCAGATTCCCCGAGGCCGACACAGTGACATTGGCAAGGGCCGCCGATCGGCATGTCTTTGGAGGATCCGACCCTTCCGAGGAGGAGGCGGCGGCCTATTGGCGGGACGTCGACTCGGCACTGAAGCGGATCCGAAAAGCTGTGCCATGGTGGCGCCGTCCGGTTGCTGCGGTGTCGGTCGCTTCACTCCCGTGGCGATCTGCGCTGCGGGCAGGATCAGCGCGCGTGGGCCGAGTTGTGCGGATCGGCGGGAGGCCGCTGTGGGCCGCTGCTCGGCGAATCTCAAGTTTCCGTGTGAAGGGAAGGCCCAAGTCATGAACTCCGAGAACACTGCATTCCATAGTGCCGCGCCATCCGCTGGACCCCCGACCGGCGATTGGCCACGCGAGTACGCCGAGGTTGGGCAGAGGATTACTGCGCTGCTGATTGATTACGGTGTCGGACTGCTCATGGTTGTCCCGCTCTATATAAGCCAGGGCGCCTATATCCTCTCCTTTGGCCAGAGCTCTGGCGCGCTGCTTAGTATGCTGATCTTCGGCTTGGGCTCTTTGGCTTTAGGCCTGTATCAGTGGCATCTCACCGCGGTCTACGGCTATACGATCGGCAAGAAGGCCACCGGGATCTCGGTTCTGGACGCGGACACGGGGCTGCCTATTGGTTGGGGCCGCGCGTTTCTCCGCAATCTGGTGCTCGGCCTACTGGGTCTGCCCATGGGGTTGCTTCAGCTGGCTCAGATCTTCATTATCAAGGCGAGCCCTACGCGCCAAGGTTGGCATGACTCCGCGGTCCGGTCTGTCGTGGTGAAAGGATTGCCGCTGGCCCCGGTGCCGGAGCCGACTGTGCCAAGCGCACAGGACACACCTGACCTGCCAGGTCCGTTGTCAGGCAACGCTCCGAGCAGTTCCCTGGCGAGTCAGCCCGGGACATACGCGCCCCCTGCACTGTCTCTAGGCGACGGCACCGGCAGCCTGCCGCTGACCGGATTCCCTGCGCCGCCACCGCCGCCACCGCCGCCGGTCGTGGGCGCAGCCCCTGTTCCGCTGGACGTTCCGCCTCCTTCCGTAGGCGCAATCCCTCTACCGCCGATCACCTTGCCGCCTCCTCCGCCCCTGGGCTCGTCTGAGATCACCATGGTGTCCAGTCCCCGACCTCTCGTGCGCTGGCAACTCACCGGTCATCAGGTCATCCCGATCGAAGGTGAGGTACTGGTCGGCCGCGACCCATCGACAACAGCACATCCCAACGCCTCGGTTGTCAGAGTGGAAGACATGGGTATGAGCATGTCGAAGACACATGCGCTTCTTCGCGCTGCAGGTGGCACCCTCACAGTGGAGGACCTCGACTCAACCAACGGCGTATTCGTGGTCCAAGACGGTGTTGAGCAAGCAATAGGTCGTCGGATGCCCACGGTCTTGAAGTCTGGCGACACAGTCTTCTTCGGCGACGTCGAATTCACGGTGGAGCACTCCGCTTGAAGCTCAAACTGACTTACCTTCGTTCGGCGGGTCCACCCGTGGACATCGTCGTCACCACCGGTGCGTCGGCGACAGCGGGGGACCTAGCTAGGGAGCTCCTGGACACCGACCCGCTTCAGGCTGAGCGGCCGCGTTTCGGTGATCAAGTCACCATCGAGGTCTCCGCCCCCGGAGGCGGTCAACGGGTGGCCGTCCCGAGTGAACGCGCCATTGGCGAAGTCCCGATTGCCTCGGGGTGCCACATTGCCATTGCTCAAAGCGTCGCTGAAGAGGTGACTGCTGCACCAGCGACTCCAGCGGCGAGGCTGCGAGTGGTCGCTGGTCCGGATGTGGGGCACGAAGTTCTCCTTCATGCGGGCACCAGTCACATCGGCCGGGACCTTTCGTGTGAAGTCGTGCTCAGTGATCCGTTTGTTTCCAAGCGTCATGCCCGCGTAGAGGTTGGCTCGGTCATTGAAGTTGTGGACCTCAACTCTGCGAACGGTGTGGTGGTTGATGGACAGGCAGTGTCGCGACTGACCGTTCTGCCTGGACAAGTGTTCTCCCTGGGGGACTGCGACCTCACCATCTCTGCCATTGCGCAGAGCGGCGTCGCCCCTGCGCCAAGCATTCGCAACGGGTCCATACCCTTCCATCGATCTCCTCGCGTCGAGGGCCGGTACCCGCACAGAGTTCATCCTCGGCCACAGGTTCCCAGTGCGCCTGAGCCGCCGATGTTCGCGTGGATGATGCTCTTAGCGCCAATCATTATGGGTGTCTCCATGTACATCATCACGGGTCGCCTCATGTCACTCCTGTTTGTTGCCATGGCACCGCTCATGATGGCGGGAAACTACATCAATACCCGAAAGCGCAACCAGCGACAGTTGCAGAGTCAAGTGGCTAAGTTCGAGAGCCAACTGGATGGACTGCAGAACGCGCTGACGCGCGAGCGCGAGCAAGAAGTAGAAGTAAGAAGGCGGGAGGCGCCCTCGGTTGCTGAGGTATTCAACGCGGCCTTGGAGAGGACTCCCCTGCTCTGGACTCGTCGTCCCGAGCACTGGTCCTTCCTGGTTTTGCGTCTAGGCAGTGCGCAGTTGGCCTCTCGCAATGCGATCGCACCAGCGCCCGAAATTGATGAGGGCATGCCGGAGCACTCCCGGCGACTAACAGCGGTCGAAGAAGCCAACAAGGGTGTTGCGGGAGTCCCGCTGGTGGAGTCGGGGATGCTGTGCGGCGCCCTGGGAATTGCCGGCGCAAGCTTCGGAGGGGATGCGGCGCGCGGCCTTCTTGTGCAACTCTGCGGGTTGCACTCACCAGCCGACGTGGTGGTCGTGGCGCTCACGAGCCCAGCCGAGCGGGGCGACTGGGACTGGATGCGGTGGCTTCCCCACGCTACTTCTCCGCAGAGTCCGATGACTGGTATTCACCTTGCAGACACTGAGCCGACCATTAGCAAGGTTCTGAGCGAGTTAGAGTCGCTGGCCACGGGCAGGTTAGGCAGGCGTGCAGATGAACCGCCTCGCGGGCTCGGGCCACTTGCCGAGGATCTCAGCGCGGTCGAGTTGGCTGGACACTTGGGGCAAGGGGACTTAGAACCGGGCTATACGGGGCCGGTTGTCGTGGTGCTCGTGACCGAGCACGCACCGGTAGATCGTTCGAGGCTCACCCAATTGGCGGACAGGGCGTTTGAAGCTGGTGTGCTTCCGATTTGGCTGGCAGCAGACCCCCACTCTCTGCCCGCGGTTTGCCGGACGTTCCTTGATG
>JBAQXA010000475.1:0-1624 GCA_049299195.1 Nocardioides sp. | reverse complement strand
GGTATGCCCTCCGCGCAGCTCGTGCTCGCGCCGCCCACGTGCTCGACCTCGCTGATGTCGTTGTGGCGGGCCCCTATCGGGCGCATCACGGCCATGGGGGTGGCCTGTTGGGATCGACCAACCAGGAGTTGCTCGTGAAGTCCGACCTCGGACGAGCCCGTCTGGCCGCCCTCGAGACCGCTCCGTCGCTGCAAGTGACGATGGTCGGGACCACGCTGACCATGGTGGGCTTGCCCAGACCAGGTGACCTCGACCGACTTCGCAGCGAGTTGGAAGTCGTCGGCATCGAGATGGGGTCGGTGAGTTGGCAGCCATGACGCAGCAGACCTGTCCCGGATGTGGGAAGAGTGTGAGTGTGGATTTGGCGCTGTGCCCCGACTGCGGGAGTCCGCTGTGGGGCATGCCAACGGTAGCCATGGAGGTCACGGCCCCCGCCCAGGCCCCTGCCCAGGCCGGCGCGTCGGCCGAGCACGCAATCGCCGTCGCATTGTCGACGGCAGGTCCCTGGGTGTGTCCGATCTGTCAGCGCACGGCGACCGGCCCCGAATGCGAATACGACGGAACGCCCAACCCGGTGCCCGGCGACGGCCCGTCGGTGGCTCCCAGCACAGCACCTGTCCTCGACGTGCGGCTTCCCGATGGTTCGGTGATTGCGCTGGCGGAGCATCAACCCCTCGACATTGGACGGCATTCAGCCAACCGTCACATGGCTGCGGCGCTTCGCGACTACGACGGTGTGTCCCGCCGACATGCGACCCTCACCGTATCCGGCTGTGAGGTGATCGTCGTGGACCACAACTCGTCCAACGGAACGCGCGTCAACGGCATACCGGTGCATAGCGAAGCCCGCGAGTCGCTCGCGTCGATACGCACTGTGCAGCTGGGCCGACACGCGGTCCTTCACCTTTCTCGTCATTCCCTTCCGTGACTACTCGCCGCTCAGGAGTCCGATGAGTACCGACGCCAGCGCCACTCGCCACGAAGAGCCCGACGATGCAACGGCCGGCGCCACACGCCACGAGGCAGCAGGGAGGAACGCGGATGAGACACACTACGAGGGTCACGACCCTGCTGCGGCACCCGGGGCTGGTGCCGGCCCTCGATGGGTGGTCCTTCCGGACGCGATCCTGGCCGAGTACGACTACCTCGAAGACATCAGCAGCAGCGGCGCCCAAGCCGACGTGGTGCTGTGCCGGCATACCGCATCAGGCGAGTTGGTAGCCATCAAGGTCTACCGCACCTCCGCGGGCTCGCTCGATCCGGCCGCACTCGAGAAGCTGCGCCGGGCGAGTCCCGATCATGTGGTGCCTGTGCTCGCGGTGGGCAGTGGCCAACGCCGGGTGTGGGAGGTGCAGGAGTACTTCCCGGAGGGCAGCCTCCAGCGGGTTCTCGACGCGGCACCATCGGGGATGCCTCCAGAGCAGGTCCTTGCCATCACGAAGGAGCTGATGAACGCTATCAGCCACGTGCATGGCCTCGGCATCATCCATCGGGACCTGAAGCCGGACAACGTCCTCGTCCGATCGCGGCAACCCCTTGACCTCGTCCTCGGTGACTTCGGCGTCGCCCGCCAGCAGGCCGTCACTCAGGTCGCGGGCTCGGTGGCCGGATCGATGGCCTACAT
>JBAQXA010000474.1:0-1691 GCA_049299195.1 Nocardioides sp. | reverse complement strand
GCGAAGCCCAGACGGGTCGCCGAGTCGTGGTTGCCGGAGGAGATGACGACCTGCACGCCGGTGTCGACGAGCCGCTCGAGGGCGTCCGAGAGCAGCGCCACGGTGTCCGGGGAGGGCTGGGCGCGGTCATACACGTCACCGGCCACGAGGACCGCGTCCACGCCCTCGGAGCGGACGAGCTCGACGAGGTGGTCCACGTAGGCGGACTGGGCGCCGAGCAGCCCCACCTGGTGGAAGGACCGGCCCAGGTGCCAGTCGGAGGTATGGAGGAGGCGCACGGCATACACGCTAGAAGGGACCACCGACAATGCCCCGGACCGAAACGCGAGTGCCGGGTACCGCTCACCCTCCGGATGTGGTTGGTTGCTCCCATGGGAGTCGAGGTCAACGCGCAGAGCTACACCCGCGAGCAGCGTCAGCGGTACCGCGAGAAGGTGCGTCAGAACCTTGACGTCTTCGAACGGATGCTGACCACGAGCGTCTTCGAGTTCGAGCGGCCGATGACCGGCCTGGAGATCGAGCTCAACCTCGTCGACGAGGGGTACGCGCCGCACTTCCACAACGCCCAGGTGCTCAAGGCCATCGCCGACCCCGGCTACCAGACCGAGCTCGCGCAGTACAACATCGAGCTCAATGTCCCGCCTCGACCACTGCCCGGCGACTCGGCGATCGAGCTCGAGGCCGAGCTCCGGGAGAGCCTCAACGCTGCCGATGCCGCGGCCCGGGAGGTCGGCAGCCGGATCATCGCCATTGGGATCCTGCCGACGATCATGCCGGAGCACTACGAGGGGGAGTGGATCAGCGAGAACAACCGCTACACCGCCCTCAACGACTCGATCTTCGTCGCCCGCGGGGAGGACATCTTCCTCGACATCGAGGGCCCGACGGGCGAGCGCGTCGCGACCTACTGCGACTCGATCGCCCCCGAGTCGGCCTGCACCTCGGTGCAGTTGCACCTCCAGGTGGCTCCCGACGAGTTCGCCGACCACTGGAACGCCGCCCAGGCGCTGTGCGCGCCCCAGCTGGCCCTCGCGGCGAACTCACCCTTCTTCTTCGGCAAGCGCCTGCACGCCGAGACCCGGATCGAGCTGTTCACCCAGGCCACCGACACTCGGCCGATCGAGTTGAAGACGCAGGGCGTGCGTCCGCGCGTGTGGTTTGGAGAGCGCTGGATCACCTCGATCTTCGACCTCTTCGAGGAGAACGTTCGCTACTTCCCGACCCTGCTTGCGGAGACATCCGAGGAGGACCCGCTCGCCAAGCTGGCCGCTGGGATCGCGCCGGACCTCTCCGAGCTCCGGCTGCACAACGGGACCGTCTACCGGTGGAACCGGCCGATCTATGACGTCGTCGACGGACGGCCGCACCTGCGCGTCGAGAACCGCGTCCTGCCGGCCGGGCCGACGATCGCCGACGTCCTGGCCAACGCCGCCTTCTACTACGGCGCCATCCGCGTCCTCGCCCACCAGGACCGCCCGGTGTGGACGAAGATGAGCTTCGCGGCCTGCGAGGAGAACTTCCGGCGGGCCGCTCGCGACGGCATCGAGGCCAAGCTCTACTGGCCGGGGTTCGGTGAGCTCTCCGCCGACGAGCTCGTCCTGCGTCACCTGCTGCCGATGGCCCACGAGGGTCTCAAGGAGTGGGGGGTCTCCGACGCGGTGCGCGAGCGCTACCTCGGCATCATCGAAGGC
>JBAQXA010000473.1:0-3164 GCA_049299195.1 Nocardioides sp. | reverse complement strand
AACTCGGCGACGTCAGGTTGCAGGTGGTCGGTCCTGCGCGGGTGCCCTCGCTGGCAGGTGTCGACGACGGCTCGGGCCCCAACAACGCCAGCATCGTGTTGGTGGCCGAGGTCGGCGGGGAGCGCCTCCTCCTGACCGGCGATATCGAGCCCTCGGCCCAGGCGACCCTGGCGCGCACGGTCGCGGGACTCCAGGTCGACGTGCTGAAGGTGCCGCACCACGGCAGCAGGTTCCAGGATCTCGCCTTCCTGACCTCGCTGGGAGCGCGTTGGGCGATCATCAGCGTGGGCGCTGACAACGACTACGGCCACCCGTCTCCCGACACAGTCGCTGCCTTGGAAGAGGCTGGCCAGGAGGTGCTGAGGACGGACCAGCTGGGCGACATTCTGGTGCTGGGTACGGCCGACGGCGGGGTGGTGCGGGCACGTGACTTCGAGTAGCCGGAGTCGTTCACCCCGCGTCCGAGGAGACCCGTCTGGCCACTTCCGATGTTGGTCGGTGGCGTGTGGCAGGCTGCGCCCATGAGTGGACCTCGGGCGGCCGACGTGCTGGGTCGGATCGTGCTCGTGACCGGCAAGGAGGAGTTCCTCTCCGAGCGGACCGTCACCTCCGTCACCCGGGCCGTGCGCGCCTATGACGGTGAGGCCGAGGTCTCCGATGCGACGGCGGCAAGCCTGACGATGGCGAGTCTGGGCGAGCTGTCCGCGCCGTCACTCTTTTCAGCCACCCGCTGCGTGGTGGTGCGCGAGCTGGAGCTGCTTCCCGATGAAACCGTCGACGGGCTCTTGGCCTACGCCGCCGACCCGGTCGAAGACGTCGCCGTCGTGTTGGTCCACAGCGGCGGACCCAAGGGTTCGGGCGTGCTCACCAAGCTCCGCAAGCTGCCCACCGTGACCGAGGTCAAGTCCGCCGAGCTCAAGCCCTCGGAGTTGCCCGGGTTCGTGGCCGCCGAGCTCCGCGCTCGGGGCACCGCCATCGATGCCGAAGCGGCCAGCTTCCTCGTGCAAGCGGTCGGACAGGACCTGCGCTCGTTGGCAGCCGCGGGAGACCAGCTAGCCAGCGACTTCGCCGGCGAAGCGCTCACCCTCGCGCACATCAAGCGCTACTTTGGCGGCCGCGCCGAGGCCAAGTCCTTCGCGGTTGCCGATGCGGCCTTTGCCGGCCGCCGCGCGGCTGCCTTGGAGGAGCTCCGTTGGGCCGTCGAGGGCGGCACCGCTCCGGTCCTCGTCACCTCCGCCTGCGCCGGGAGTGCCCGCAGCATCGCGAAATATCTCAGTGCGCCCCGCGGCCTGCGCGAAGCCGATCTCGCCCGCGAACTCGGCGTACCTCCGTGGAAGGTGCGCACGGTGCGCGACACCTCGCGCGCATGGACGCCGCACTCCATCGCTGCCGCGATTCGCGCGGTGGCCGAGGCGGATGCCGGCGTCAAGGGCGCGGCGAGCGATGCGGAGTTCACCCTGGAAAAGCTGGTCTTGACGATCACCGGGCTGCGCAAGGCCTAAGGGCTGCGGCGACCCGCCTGGCTAACCGCGGCGGCGACCCCCACCTGACCGCTCGGTCTGGAAATGCAGGAAGCCCGCCGACGCATCGTCGGGCGGGCTTTCCGTGCGCACCGGTGGGTGCGCGGGGCTCAGGAGCCGACGGCAACCAGCTTGTCGGACCGCTTCGCGATCGACGACTTGCGGTTGGCGGCCTGGTTCTTGTGGATGACGCCCTTGGAGACGGCCTTGTCGAGCTTGCGGCACGCGGCGCGACCCAGGACGACAGCCTGCTCGGTCTCGCCGGCTTCGGCGGCCTCGCGGAACTTGCGCACGGCGGTCTTCAGGTCGGACTTGACCGACTTGTTGCGCAGGCGACGCTTCTCGTTCTGCTTGATCCGCTTGATCTGGGACTTGATGTTTGCCACTACTAACCTTCGGTTGGTCTCGGTTGAACGGTCAAAAGTCTTGGGTTGGGCTGCGTATCGATCGGGCCGCGCGCAACCGCGCTGCGCCAGACACGCAAGGGGTGACTCTACCCAACACTGGGATTTGGCCCCAAATCCCGCATCACGAGGCGTGCCGGAGGTCGCGGTTGGCCCGATCTCGTTTCGGAGACTGCCCGACCCCCGTGGAACAATGGCGCGTTGCCTCGCGGCATACCGACCCCACCACGTCTCGAGAGTCAATCGTGTCCAAGCCCGCCCCTGCACCGGCCCCCGGCAGCACCGATCCGGCGATCATCCGCAACTTCTGCATCATCGCCCACATCGATCACGGCAAGTCGACGCTGGCCGACCGGATGCTGCAACTCACGGGGGTCGTCGATGAGCGCAGCGCGCGGGCGCAGTACCTCGACCGGATGGACATCGAGCGCGAGCGCGGCATCACCATCAAGTCCCAAGCCGTGCGCATGCCGTGGACCGTGCCGGTGGACAACGAGGAGGGTGCCGAGCCGGGGACCTACATCCTCAACATGATCGACACCCCGGGCCACGTCGACTTCACCTATGAGGTCTCGCGATCGTTGGAGGCGTGCGAAGCGGCGATCCTGCTCGTCGACGCTGCCCAGGGGATCGAAGCGCAGACGCTCGCCAACCTCTACCTCGCCATCGGCGCGGACCTGCACATCGTGCCGGTGCTCAACAAGATCGACCTGCCGTCGGCCAACCCCGAAAAGTACGCCGCCGAGCTTGCCCACATCATCGGCTGCGATCCGGCCGAGGTGTTGCGCGTGAGCGCCAAGACGGGGGAGGGGGTTGCGACGGTGCTCAACGAGATCGTCAAGCAGACCCCGCCTCCGGTCGGGGACCCGAACTCCGCCCCGCGCGCGCTGATCTTCGACTCGGTCTATGACACCTACCGCGGCGTCGTTACTTATGTGCGTGTCGTCGACGGGCACCTGTCGCACCGCGACCGGATCAAGATGATGTCGACCGGGGCGGTCCACGAGATGCTCGAGGTCGGCGTGATCAGCCCCGAGCCGGTCAAGGCCACGCGGATCGGCGTCGGCGAGGTCGGCTACCTCATCACCGGCGTGAAGGATGTCCGCCAGTCGCGCGTGGGTGACACCGTCACGAGCCAGCACGACGGTGCTCGGCAGGCGCTCAGCGGCTACAAGCACCCCAACCCCATGGTCTTCGCGGGCCTCTATCCCATCGACGGCGACGACTACCCGGCGCTGCG
>JBAQXA010000472.1:0-5333 GCA_049299195.1 Nocardioides sp. | reverse complement strand
GTGTAAAGCAGCGCATAAAACGCACCGATCACCAGGCCGACGAGGATTCCGGCCACGACACCCATCGTCATACTGGCGCCCTTGTTGACCACCAGGACAGCCATCGAGGCTGCAGCCAGACCGGAGACCGAACCCACCGAGAGATCGATCTCGCCAAGCAGCAGCACCAAGACGATGCCCAGGGAGATCAGCCCGACCGGGGCCGCGAAGGCAAAGATGTTGGTCAGGGTGAACGACGACAAGAAGCGCGGCTCGATCGAATAGAACACGATCGAGATCACGATCATCCCGATAACGACGGGGAAGGACCCGAGCTCGCCGCCCTTGAGCCGGTTGAGCGCCGCCGCGGCGTAGCCGCCGAAGCCGCGGTTCTGGATCAGCCGCTCATCGAGCAGATCGTCGGCCGTGGCACTGGCCTGCGGAGAATCAGCCATCGGAGCCCTCCTCGGGGGTAGCGGCAGCGGCCTCAGTCGAGGCGCCCTCCTGCCGGCTGGCGCGAGCGGTCACCACATTGTCGGAGGCGCCGGTGATGGCGGCCACCAACTCCTGGGTGGTGACCTTGCGCGTGTCGAAGTCGGCGGCATTGCGCCCCAGCCGGAGTACGACGATCCGGTCGGAGACTGCCTGAACGTCGGCCATGTTGTGGCTGATCACGATCACACCGAGCCCGTTTTCCTTCAGACGCTCGATCAGGTTGAGCACCTCAGCGGTCTGGGCCACACCCAGCGCCGCGGTGGGCTCGTCGAGCATCACGATCTTGGGCGCCCCGACCAGCGAGCGCGCGATGGCGACCGTTTGCCGCTGGCCGCCGGAGAGAGCCGCGATGGGGATGCGGACGGACGGGATCTTGGCGGAGAGGGTGCGCAGCAGCCGCCACGACTCCTTCTCCATCTCCACCTCGTCCAGCGAAGCGCCGTGCTGCTTCTCCTGGCCGAGGAAGAGGTTGGCGACAACGTCGAGGTTGTCGCACAGGGCCAGGTCTTGGTAGACCGTCGCGATGCCGAGAGCCTGTGCCTCGCTGGGGCCGGCGACACTCACCTTGCGTCCCGCGAACTCCATCTCACCGCTGTCGGGCTGGTAGACGCCCGCAATGATCTTGACCAACGTGGACTTGCCGGCTCCGTTGTCGCCAACGAGGGCGACAACCTCTCCGGCGTTGACCTCCAGGTGAATGTCGGTGAGCACCTGGACGGCACCGAATCTCTTGTTGATGCCGGTGAGGGAGAGAACTCTCTCCCCCACCGGCGTCGCAGTTGCGACAGTCATCTCAACAGGTCCCGATCAGGACAGGCCGGCGTCCGCGCAGGCCTTGGCGAACTCGCCGGCGCAGATGTCTTCGACCTTGTAGAAGGCATCCTTGACGACGGTGTCGCCGACGTTGTCCTTGGTGACGACGATCGGATCGAAGATGAAGGACTTGACGCCCTCGAAGTCGACCGTGCCGCTCGGGGTCTCGCCGTTGACCAGCATCACGGCCACCTCGGCGGCCTTGTTGGCCTCAACCGGGATCGGCTTGTAGATGGTCATGGCCTGCTGGCCGGCGATGATCCGCTGGATCGCGGCAAGCTCGGCATCCTGGCCGGTGATCGGCGGCAGCGCGTCGGCAGCCACACCCGCACCGGTCAGAGCGGCGACAACGCCACCGGCCTGGCCGTCATTGGCGGCGTACACGCCCTGGATGTCGGCCGGCTTGAACTTGCCCAGCTGGTCGGTGGTCCACTGCTGAGCGTTCTCCGGGCTCCAGTCGGGGTTGTCGTACTCGGCGAGGATCTTCACGCCCGACCCATCGAGGACGCCGTGAGCGCCGGCCTTGAACTGACCCGCGTTGGGATCGCTCGGGGAACCGTTGAGCATCAAGATGTTGCCCTTGCCACCCATGGCCTCAACGAGCGCCTCGGCCTGCATCTTGCCGACGGTCGCGTTGTCGAAGGACATGTAGTAGTCGGCTTCCTTGATCAGCCGGTCGTAGGCAATGACGGTCGCGCCGGAGTCCTGAGCGGACTTGACCATCGCGCCGGCACCCGCGCCGTTGACCGGATCGAGGACGACGACCTTGGCACCCTTGCCGATGGCCGACTCAACCTGCTGGGCCTGCTTGGCCTCATCCTGGTCGGCGTTGTAGTAGTCGATGGTGCAGTCGGAGCAAAGCTCCTTGACCTTGGCCTCGAACAGCGGGCGGTCGAAGGCTTCGTAACGGGTCGTCTTCGACTCGGGCAGAAGCAGCGCGATGACCTTGGCCTCGGCCTTGTCGCCGTCACCCGTGTCAGCGGTGTCATTGGCGCCACAAGCGGACAGCGCAGTGGCCCCGAAGAGCATCGCGGCACCCATGACCGCGAAGCGTTGGAACGTGGTGGACATGAACTCTCCTCTACAGGGGGCCCAGATCGAGCCGTGTTGTGAACTTGCCGAGAAGTGTTCTGGATCACGGTCTTGTCGTCAAGACTTGAACACAAGAATGTTCGATTCGTTATCAAGTGAACTTTTGTCGCTACCTCTTGACGACTAGCCCGACTTAGCGCAGAGTTCCGCCCATGGTGACCTCCGTCGCGCCGGGCTCAACCGCGTCCCTGCGCACTGCCAACCAGCAGCGCGTCCTCGACGTGCTGCGTGGGCGTGGCATCGAGGACTACCAGCCCAACGAGGACGCCCCGATCACCCAGGCCGACCTCGCACGCATGACGGGGCTCGCCCCCGCAACGGTCTCCAACATCGTCCGCGAGCTCGCCGGGGCCGGGCTCCTCGACACGGTGCCGGGCAGCGGCCGCCGCGGCACGGAGGTGCGCCTGGCCACTTCGGCGGGCACCGTGGTGGGCCTGGACTTCGGGCACAGCCACGTCGCCGTAGCGCTCGGCGACCTCACCGGACGGCTTCTCGCCGAGCGCCGCGAACCCATCGTCACCGGCCACGACCACCACGCCGGGCTCACCCAAGCGGCCGCCCTCGTCGACGGCATCCTCGCTGAGGCGGGTCAGGACCGCTCGTCGATCCGCGGCATGACCATGGGCCTGCCCGCACCCATCACGCACGATGTGGTCCGCTCGACGGCGATTCTGCCCGGCTGGGTGGGCGTCAACGCTCGCCTGGCCGTGCGCGAGGCCTTTGGGCTTGATGTCCACGTCGAGAACGACGCCAACCTGGGCGCATTGGCCGAGCACCGGCAGGGCGTCGCACGCGGGCACGACACGTCGGTCTTCGTGAAGATCTCGTCTGGCATCGGCGCCGGCCTCATCCTTAACAACCAACTCTTCCGCGGCGACGACGGCACCGCGGGCGAGATCGGCCACCTGACTCTCGACGAGCAGGGGCCCGTATGCCGCTGCGGCTCGCGCGGCTGCCTGGAGACCTACGCGTCGGTCTCCACCCTGCAGACCATGATGGCCACCCAACTCCCCGGCGCCTCGCTCGACACGATCGTGGCCGCAGCACGGGACGGCAACATCTCCGCGTTGCGCTCGCTGGAGGACGCCGGGCTCCACCTGGGCTGGGGCCTGGCCGCCGTGGTCAACCTCCTCAACCCCTCCACGATCGTGGTCGGGGGCGACATGGCCCGGGCCGGCGAGTTCCTCCTCGGACCCGTCCGGATCGGGCTGCGGCGTCACGCCCTCGATGCCGTCGCCACGACGCCAGTGCTCGCCTCAGCGCTCGGCGAACGCGCCTCGCTGGTGGGCGCCGTACTCCTCGCGGCCGAACGCACCAACCTGCTCGCCGACTAGGTCACAGCGCGCTGGAATGAGTGCCCGCTCGCGCCGAATCGCGCGGAATAAGTGCCCGCTCGCGCCGATCCGCGCGGGCTACTCCCACTCGATGGTGCCGGGGGGCTTGCTGGTGACGTCGAGGACGACCCGGTTGACGTCGCGCACCTCGTTGGTGATCCGGGTGGAGATGCGCTCGATGACGTCATAGGGCAGCCGCGACCAGTCGGCGGTCATCGCGTCCTCGCTCGAGACCGGCCGGATGACGATGGGGTGGCCGTAGGTGCTGCCGTCGCCTTGCACTCCCACCGAGCGCACGTCGGCGAGCAGGACGACCGGCATCTGCCAGACGTCGCGATCGAGGCCCGCGGCGGTGAGTTCGGCGCGAGCGATCGCGTCCGCCTCCCGCAGCAGGGCCAGCCGGTCGGCGGTGACCTCGCCGATGATGCGGATGCCGAGCCCAGGGCCGGGGAAGGGTTGGCGCCAGACGATCTCGGCGGGCAGGCCAAGCTCCTCACCGACCGCGCGGACCTCGTCCTTAAAGAGGGTCCGCAGTGGCTCGACGAGCTCGAACTCCAGATCATCGGGCAGGCCGCCGACATTGTGGTGGCTCTTGATATTCGCCGTGCCCGCGCCGCCGCCGGACTCGACGACGTCGGGATAGAGCGTGCCCTGCACGAGGAAGCGCACCTTCTCCCCGGCCGCGGCCGCCTCTCCCAGGACCTGCGCCTCGGCTGCCTCAAAGGAGCGGATGAACTCCCGACCGATGATCTTGCGCTTCTCCTCCGGGTCGCTGACTCCGGCGAGGGCCGACAAGAAGCGCTCCTGAGCGTCATACACGTGGAGTTGTACGCCGGTCGCGGCCACGAAGTCGCGCTCGACCTGCTCGGCCTCCCCCTTGCGCAGCAGGCCATGGTCGACAAAGACGCAGTGCAGTCGGTCGCCGATCGCGCGCTGGACGATCGCGGCCGCCACCGCCGAGTCGACCCCGCCGGAGAGGCCACAGATCGCCAGCCCGTCGTCGCCGACCTGGCCGCGGATCCGCTCGATCTGCTCCTCGGCGACGTTGCTCATCGTCCACGTCTGCCTGCACCCGGCGATGTCGTGCAGGAAGTGCTCCAGCACCCGTTGACCATGCTCGGAGTGCAGCACCTCGGGGTGCCACTGGACCCCAGCGAGCCGGGCCGCGACATGCTCAAACGCGGCCACGGGCGTCGCCTCGGTGCTCGCCAAGACGGTGAAGCCCGCCGGCGCCTGAGCCACTGAGTCGCCGTGCGACATCCACACGTTGTGCTCGGTCGGTATGCCGGCCAGCAGGGTCCCGGGCGTGCCCACCGCCACCTGGGTGCGGCCATACTCGCGCGTCCCGGTGTGGGCCACCTCGCCGCCGAGCGCCTGGGCCATCAACTGGAAGCCGTAACACATCCCGAAGACCGGGACGTCGGCGCCGAAGACGGCTGCGTCGATCTCCGGCGCCCCCGCCTCATACACCGAGGACGGTCCGCCGGAGAGGATGATCGCCGCCGGCCGCTTGGCCAGCATCTCGGCCACGGGCATCGAGTGCGGCACGATCTCGGAGTAGACGCGCGCCTCGCGCACCCGCCGCGCGATCAGCTGGGCATATTGCGCCCCGAAGTCGAC
>JBAQXA010000471.1:0-7757 GCA_049299195.1 Nocardioides sp. | reverse complement strand
CACAACCTCCAGGAGCACTCGATCGTGCTCGTTCGCGGCGGCCGGGTGAAGGACCTCCCCGGTGTCCGCTACAAGATCATTCGCGGCACTCTCGACACCCAGGGTGTCAAGAACCGCAAGCAGGCGCGTAGCCGCTACGGCGCGAAGAAGGAGAAGAGCTAATGCCCCGCAAGGGTCCGGCCCCGAAGCGGCCGCTCGTCGTCGATCCCGTCTACGGCTCGCCGCTGGTCACCCAGCTGGTCAGCAAGGTGCTCAAGGACGGCAAGAAGCAGGTTGCCCAGCGCATCGTCTACACCGCCCTCGAAGGCTGCCGCGACAAGACCGGCACCGATCCCGTGCTGACCCTCAAGCGCGCCATGGACAACGTCCGGCCCGCGATTGAGGTCAAGTCCCGCCGCGTCGGTGGCGCGACCTACCAGGTGCCGATCGAGGTCAAGCCCAACCGGGCCACGACCCTCGCGCTGCGCTGGCTGGTCGGTTACGCCCAGGACCGCCGCGAAAAGACCATGCACGAGCGGCTGATGAACGAGATCCTCGACGCATCCAACGGCCTCGGTGCGGCCGTTAAGAAGCGTGAGGACACCCACAAGATGGCCGAGTCCAACCGGGCCTTCGCGCACTACCGCTGGTGAGCCCGCGGCCCGGATGCCCGATCGGCATACCGGACCGCAGCAGGCCAGCCCACCCACGACCTAAGGACACCAACGACAGTGGCTGTCGACATCACCACGGACCTCAACAAGGTCCGCAACATCGGCATCATGGCGCACATCGACGCCGGCAAGACCACGACGACCGAGCGCATCCTGTTTTACACCGGCATCACCTACAAGATCGGTGAAGTCCATGAGGGCGCAGCCACCATGGACTGGATGGAGCAGGAGCAGGAGCGCGGCATCACGATCACGTCGGCCGCGACCACCTGCTGGTGGAAGGACCACCAGATCAACATCATCGACACCCCCGGGCACGTCGACTTCACCGCCGAAGTGGAGCGCTCCCTGCGGGTGCTCGACGGTGCGGTCGCGGTCTTCGACGGCGTCGCCGGTGTCGAGCCGCAGTCGATGACGGTGTGGCGTCAGGCCAACAAGTACGCCGTCCCGCGGATGTGCTTCATCAACAAGCTCGACCGCACGGGTGCTGACTTCTTCCGTTGCGTCGACATGATCGTTGAGCGGCTCAACTCCACCCCGCTGGTGTTGCAGCTGCCGATCGGTGCCGAGTCCGACTTCATCGGCGTCGTTGACCTCGTCGGGATGCGCGCGCTCGTGTGGCGTGGCGAGACCAAGATGGGTGAGGACTACACCGTCGAGGAGATCCCGGCCGACATGCGCGAGCAGGCCGACGAGTACCGGGAGAAGTTCCTGGAGACCCTCGCCGAGGCCGACGACGAGATCATGGAGAAGTACCTCGAAGGTGAGGACCTCTCGGTCGAAGAGCTCGAAGCGGCGATCCGTCGCGCGACGCTTGCCGACAAGCTCAACCCGGTGCTGACCGGCACCGCGTTCAAGAACAAGGGCGTGCAGCCCCTGCTCGACGCGGTCGTGAAGTACCTCCCGAGCCCGCTCGACATCCACGCCATCGAGGGCCACAAGCCCAACGACGAGGACACCAAGATCGAGCGGCAGCCCTCCGACAGCGAGCCGTTCTCTGGTCTGGCCTACAAGATCGCCTCCGACCCCCACCTCGGCAAGCTGATCTACGTCCGGGTCTACTCCGGCAAGTTGGACGCCGGCTCGATGGTGCTCAACTCGGTCACCGGCCGCAAGGAGCGGATCGGCAAGGTCTACCAGATGCACGCCAACAAGCGTGAGGAGATCAGCTCGGTCGGCGCTGGCCAGATCGTCGCCGTCATGGGGCTGAAGGAGACCAAGACCGGTCACACCCTGTGCGACCTGAGCAACCCGGTCGTGCTGGAGTCGATGACCTTCCCGGCTCCGGTGATCGAGGTCGCGATCGAGCCCAAGACCAAGGGTGACCAGGAGAAGCTCTCCACCGCCATCCAGCGTCTCTCCGATGAGGATCCGACCTTCACGGTCAAGACCGATGAAGAGACCGGCCAGACCATCATCGCCGGCATGGGCGAGCTCCACCTGGAGATCCTGGTCGACCGGATGAAGCGCGAGTTCCGCGTCGAGGCCACCGTCGGCAAGCCGCAGGTCGCCTACCGCGAGACCATCCGCGCCAAGGTGGAGAACCACTCCTACACGCACAAGAAGCAGACCGGTGGTTCGGGTCAGTTCGCGAAGGTGATCATCTCCATCGAGCCGAGCATCGACCCCGAGACGGGTGCGGGCGCGGGCTACCAGTTCTCCAACAACGTGAGTGGCGGTCGCGTCCCTCGCGAGTACATCCCGTCGGTCGACCAGGGCGCGCAAGACGCGATGGAGTTCGGCGTGCTCGCCGGCTACCCGATGGTCGACGTCAAGGTCTCCCTCGAGGACGGCGCCTACCACGACGTCGACTCGTCGGAACTCGCCTTCAAGATCGCCGGCAACCAGGCGTTCAAGGAGGCGGCCCGCAAGGCTCGGCCGGTGCTGCTGGAGCCGATGTTCGCCGTTGAGGTCACGACGCCGGAGAACTTCCTCGGCGACGTGATCGGCGACATCAACAGCCGCCGCGGTCAAGTTCAGAACATGGAGGAGCGTCACGGCGACCGAGTCGTCAACGCGCTTGTCCCGCTGTCTGAAATGTTCGGGTACGTTGGTGACCTGAGGTCCAAAACCTCCGGTCAGGCGTCGTACTCGATGGAGTTCGACTCGTACGCCGAGGTTCCCCAGAACATCGCCGACGAGATCATCAAGAAGGTTCGCGGCGAGTAATCGTTCGCGGCGGATCCTCGGCAGCAACATCCCACAACGAGTCAAGTAAGAAGAAACCCAACAGGAGGAGCCAGAAGTGGCTAAGGCGAAGTTCGAGCGGACCAAGCCGCACGTCAACATCGGCACCATCGGTCACATCGACCACGGCAAGACGACGCTGACCGCGGCGATTACCAAGGTGCTGCATGACAAGTTCCCGGATCTCAACGAGGCTTCGGCCTTCGACCAGATCGACAAGGCGCCCGAAGAGCGCCAGCGCGGTATCACCATCTCGATCGCGCACGTCGAGTACCAGACCGAGGTGCGTCACTACGCACACGTTGACTGCCCCGGTCACGCCGACTACATCAAGAACATGATCACCGGCGCGGCTCAGATGGACGGCGCGATCCTCGTGGTCGCCGCCACCGATGGCCCGATGCCGCAGACCCGGGAGCACGTGCTGCTGGCCCGCCAGGTGGGCGTGCCCGCCCTGGTCGTCGCCCTCAACAAGTGCGACATGGTCGACGACGAGGAGCTCATCGAGCTCGTCGAGATGGAGGTTCGCGAACTCCTCAGTGAGTACGAGTTCCCCGGCGACGACATCCCCGTCGTGCGTGTGGCCGCGTTCCCGGCCCTCAATGGCGATGCCAAGTGGGGCGACTCGGTGGCCGAGCTCATGCAGGCCGTCGACGACTACATCCCGACTCCGGAGCGCGAGACCGACAAGCCGTTCCTGATGCCCGTTGAGGACGTCTTCACGATCACTGGTCGTGGCACCGTCATCACCGGCCGCATCGAGCGCGGCATCGTCAAGGTGGGTGAGGAGGTCGAGATCATCGGCATCCGCGACACCTCGCAGAAGTCGACCGTCACCGGTGTGGAGATGTTCCGCAAGCTGCTCGACGAGGGCCAGGCCGGCGAGAACGTCGGGCTGCTTCTCCGCGGCACCAAGCGCGAAGATGTCGAGCGCGGCATGGTCGTCATCAAGCCGGGCACCACGACGCCGCACACGAACTTCGATGCGAGCGTCTACATCCTGAGCAAGGAGGAGGGTGGCCGTCACACGCCGTTCTTCAACAACTACCGCCCGCAGTTCTACTTCCGTACCACCGACGTGACCGGCGTTGTGACCCTCCCCGAGGGCACCGAAATGGTCATGCCGGGCGATAACACTGAGATGGCCGTCGAGCTCATCCAGCCCATCGCCATGGACGAGGGTCTGCGGTTCGCGATCCGCGAGGGTGGCCGCACCGTCGGCGCCGGTCGGGTTACTAAGATCACCAAGTGATCAAAGCTCGCGTCGAACCGAAGGTTCGAACGGGCTGAGCAGCTAACAGTGAGGGCTCCGGGCAACCGGGGCCCTCACTGCATTTCCCCGGGAAGTTCCCCCACCCTTCACCGCTCACCACGCACATCCGACATGGACTTGCCGAGTCTAAAAGTTACAGTTAACATATAACAATGCTCATCAGGGTCAATACGCGATCGGCGGAGCCGCTGTTTGCTCAGATCGCGGCTTCGGTGCGCGGTTCGATTGCCCGGGGCGAGATCTCGATCGGCGACCAGTTGCCGCCGGTGCGCGATCTCGCCGAGTCGCTGGGGGTGCACATGCACACCGTGCGAGCGGCCTACGCCGAGCTCCGCGACGAAGGCCTGGTCGACATGCGCCGTGGCCGCCAGGTCACGGTGATCGCCCCCAGCGGTGGGGAAGCAGAGTTGCGGGAGCGGCTGCGGGCTTTTGTCCGCTCCGCACGCGCACTCGGGATGAGCGATGACGAGGTTGTCGCGCTAGTGAAGGAGTCACTATGACCACTCGAATGGCCCGCTGGTTGTTGCCGGCGCCCGCAGTTGCCCTCACGGCCTTGCTGGGTGCGGCCTACGCCGCCACACGCGCGGAGCTGCCCGCCCGGGTGGCGACTCACTTCGATCTCTCCGGCTACGCCGATGACTCGAGCGCGCGGGACTTCTTCTTCTGGATGCTGCTCAACCTGGCCTTCCTCGGCGCCCTGACCTCCGTGCTTGCGGCGTGGCGGGGACGAGGCCGAGCGGTGGTGTCGGGCTGGGCCGGAGTCGGCAGCTATGTGGCCGGCATGGCGATGACGATCGGTCTGTGGACCATCCTCACCCAGCGTGGCCTCACCGACTGGCGGGACGCCTCGAGCCCCGTGGGGCTCGGCCTCGTTGCGGTGATCGGCATCCCGCTGGCGGTCGCGGTCGCGACGATGTGGCTGGCGCGGGCGGTGCCGATGGCGCCCGTCGACGTGCCCGCCGATGCCCCGCGCCTCGGGCTCGCCCCCGATGAGACCGTCGCCATCCATCGCCGTGAGCATGCGCCGGTCTTCTTGGCGGTCGGGTTGCTCTTAGGCGCCTTGATCGGTGCGGTGGCGTGGTTCAGCGCCAGTGCGGCGTGGCTGGTGGCGGGTGTGCTGGCCGTCGGGCTTGGCGTTGCCACCCATCGCTACACCGTCTCGGTCGGTGTGCCCGGCGTCGTCGTCCGTTGGGGGCTCCTCGGGTGGCCCAAGGTCGCGATCTCGCTGGATCGCATCGCCTCTGCCCACGCGGTGGAGATCAAGCCGATGGAGTGGGGTGGCTGGGGCTATCGCGGCAGCCTGAAGCTCTTTGGCAAGGCCGCGGTTGTCACCCGGCGCGGACCTGGCTTGCGCCTCGACCTGCACGACGGGGGCCTCTTCTTGGTGACCATGTCCGATCCGGAAGAGGCTGCGGGCCTGCTCAACGACCTCGTCGCCCGCACCGCCACGACCTGACGGCGAGGGGAGTCGTCATCGGCGGGTGAAGGTGAAGTCGGCGATCGGCCGCCCCTCAGCCAACCCTCGGCGCTCAAACTTCGTGAGCGGTCGACCCTCCCAGCGATCGGTCTGACCTCCGGCCCACAGCGGCGCGACCTCGTCGAAGACCTCGCCGATGTGATCGGCGTACGCCGGCCAATCCGTCGCGATCCGCCAGGTGCCACCGGGGCGGACCCGCTCCGCCGCCAACCGGGCGAAGGCGGGGGTAATGAGCCTGCGCTTGTGGTGGCGCTTCTTGTGCCACGGGTCGGGAAAGAAGGTGAGCAACTCGGCGATTCCGTCGGCGGGCACAGCCTCGCGAAATGCCCACACCGCGTCCAGCAGGCAGAAGCGGAGGTTGTCGACCCCGGCCGTGCCGGCTCGATCGAGTCCGGCGGCAACCCCCGGCTTCCACACCTCGAAGGCCAACACATGGCACTCGGGCCTGGCCAGCGCGACTGCGGTGGCGACCTCACCGATCCCGGAGCCGATCTCCACGATGAGTTCGGCCCTGAGTTGGGCTCTGAGGTGGGCCCTGAGGTGGGCACTGAGATCGGTGTTGCGGTCGAACCACTCCGCCACGGGGCGGGTGGTCGCGACCTCCGTCGGCACGACCCACCGATCGGCATACTCCGACCACGCGCGCTGCTGCTTGGGGGACAGTCGGCTGCCGCGGCGGGTGTAGCTCGTCACCTCACGCAGGGGGCGCCCGGCTTCGGTGTGGGCGGCGTGCGGGCGGGCTGGGTCGCTGAGACTCACCGCCCTATTGTCGCCCGCCCCCTCTCACTGCGCGACGTGGCCGCGAGGCGGCGGGTCGGTCGCGACTAAGGTGCGGGGGTGGTGAAGCGGGTTCATCTGGCGTGGGTGGTGGCTGCGGTCACCCTCGGCACGCTGGTCGCGGCGGCGAGCTTCCGCAGCTCGACCGGGGTCCTGATCGGCCCGATCGAGGAGGAGTTCGACTGGAGCCGCACGACCACGTCGGGTGCCATCTCCCTCAACCTGATCCTCTACGGACTCACCGCGCCGTTTGCCGCGGCGCTGATGGAGCGGCTCGGCCTGCGACGCGTCGTCGCGGGGGCGTTGCTGCTCATGGCCGTGGGCTCCGGCGGCGCGCTGATCATGACGAGCACCTGGCAGCTGTGGCTGTTTTGGGGCTTCCTGGTCGGCATCGGCAGCGGCAGCGTCGCGCTCGTCTTTGGTGCCATCGTCGCCTCGCGCTGGTTCGTCCGGCGCCGTGGTGTCGTCATGGGCGTCTTTTCGGCGGCAAGCGCCGCCGGTCAGCTCGTCTTCCTCCCGGTCATCGCCCATCTCGCCGAGCACCACAGCTGGCGCCAAGCCGCCGCTCTGGTGGCCGTGGCGGCGCTCGTGTTGTGCCCGGTGGTCTGGCTGGTCATGCGTGACTCTCCGCAAGAGCTTGGCCTCACGCCGTACGGCGCCCCGGCCGACTGGACCCCGCCGCGACCCCCGGTGCGCACGCGTGGCCCGGCCATCACCGCGCTGCAGGAGCTGAGAAGCGCCAGCACCTCCTGGCCATTTTGGGTGTTGATGGGCTCCTTTTGGATCTGCGGCTGGTCGACCAACGGACTGATCGGGACCCACTTCGTGCCGGCGGCCCACGACCACGGCATGCCGGCCACCACCAGCGCCGGGCTGCTCGCGTTGGTCGGTCTCTTCGACATCATCGGCTCGGTCGCCAGCGGGTGGCTCACCGACCGAGTCGACCCCCGCAAGCTGCTCTTTGGCTACTACTTCTTCCGCGGGCTGTCGCTGCTGGCGGTGCCGGCGCTGCTCGGCCCGACGGTGCAACCGAGCCTGTTCCTCTTCGTGGTCTTCTATGGCCTCGACTGGGTGGCGACGGTGCCGCCGACCGTGGCGCTCTGCCGCCGCCACTTCGGCGCCGAGCGCGCCGGCCTCATCTTCGGGTGGGTCTTCGCTTCGCACATGGTCGGCGCCGGGGTGGCGGCGAGCTATGCCGGCTGGATCCGTGACACCCAGGGTGACTACTTCATCGCCTGGGTCACCGCGGGTGGGCTCTGTGTCTTGGCGGCCTTCGCGTGCATGCTGATGCCGTCGCACCCATCGCGTGCGTCGGTGGGCTCGCTGGCAGCGCAGCCCTAGCGAGGGCTGAGGCGGTCGCGGAACGCCGCCTCGCGGGCCAGTCGTGCCT
>JBAQXA010000470.1:0-3466 GCA_049299195.1 Nocardioides sp. | reverse complement strand
GACCGGGCGGCCCCCCGGGTGTCGTTCCACATCAGGCAGGGGCCGACGGGCACGCCGCTCTCGTCGACCGGGATCGTGCTGGCCCATTGGCCCGTGACGGCCACGCCGTCCACCGCCTGGGGATCGATGTCCCCCGAAGCCAGCCCTTGCTTCGCGAGCGCGACGACGCGGCGCCACCAGTGCTCTGCGTCTTGGGTCGCGGCGCCGGCGTGTGGCCCGGACTCAACGTAGGTCGTCTCCAGGGGCTCACTCGCCCACCAGCCGACCTCGCCACGCGTGCTAACCAGGCCGACCTTGAGCCCGGTCGAGCCGAGATCGACCGCAAGCACCCAACGCATGCCGGCCGCGCTCATGACGCCGAGACGGGCGGCAGCCCCTGCTGCGTGTCGAGCATCGAGTCCATGATCATCACAATGAACTCCTCGACCTCATCGGTCAGGCCACCCGCGACGCCGCCATAGAGCGCACCGGACTCCGCCTGCTTGCCCTCGGCCTGCTCGGCCCGGGCGTAGTCGACCGCGTCCTGCAGGTCCTTCTCGAAGGCCTCGACCACACCGGGAGCAGTCTGCGGCCGGGTCACCGCCATGTGGATCGCATTGGGGTACTGCTGCCCGTTGAACCGCCAGCCGCGAGGGCGCATGAAGTCGGCAACGTGGTAGATGTCGAACTCATCGGAGGTGAAGGAGAAGCAGAACGACGGGTTGCCCAAGATCCGCAGCCCGTCGTGTGCGCGCACGACGTCCTGCATGGCATAGGCGGTGCGGAAGATCCGCTCCGCATAGCCCCGATAACCCTCTCGGCCGAGCGAAACCATCGACGCCCACGTCGCGGCCAGGATGCCGCCCGAGCGCGAGCCCTCGACCCCCGGCGACATGTATTTGCCTCCCGACCAGCCGACGAGGTGGAAGTACTGCGCGTTGCGCACCGCCTTGTCGCGGAACAGCAGCGTCGAGGAGCCCTTGAACGCATAGCCGTATTTGTGGGTGTCGGCGGAGATCGAGGTCACGCCCGGGATGCGGAAGTCGAAGATCGGTATGTCGTGGCCCAGCTCTTCGCCGAAGGGCAAGATGAAGCCACCCAGGCACCCGTCGACATGCAGGCCGATCCCCCGCTCCTGAGCCAGCGCGCCCAGCTCGGCGATCGGGTCTACCGTGCCGTAGCCGTAGTTGCAGGCCGAGCCGACCATCGCGATGGTGTGCTCGTCGATGGCCTCGGCGACCGCAGCCGCGGTCACCACGGTGGTCTCCGGGTCGACCGGCACGATGCGCAACTCGATGCCCAGCAGGTGACAAGCCTTGTCGAAGGCCGGGTGGGCCGTCTCGGGCTTGACGAAGTTGGGCCGCTCGGTGACTCGACCGGTCTTGGCGGCGTGCTCGCGGTAGGCCAGCACCGCGTGCAGGATCGAGCCGGTGCCACCGGTGGTCACCAGACCCGCGGGCTCGGAGTCGGTGACCGACCCGGCGTGCATCAGGTCAAGCGCCATCGCGATGATCTCGCCCTCGAACCGCGTCTGGCTGGGGCAGATGTCGCGCTGGAGCGCATTGACGTGGGCAAACTTGGCGAAGGCCTCAGCCAGGAAGTCGTAGTGCTCGTGGTCGCCGCAATACATCGTCCCGGAGACCTTGCCGGACTCCCACACGCTGTCTTCCTCGGTGGCCATCGCCGAGAGCTCGGCAAGGATGTCGGCGCGTGGCCGGCCGTGCTCGGGGAGGCCGCGGTTGACGGCATACCGCTCTGCGTAGGGAAAATCCGACATCTCCACCCTCTCGATCGACTGCTGAGCTGACTCTGTGCCGCTGCCGAACGCCGTCGGCAGACGGTTGTGCGACCCGAGCCTAGGCGAGGAGATCGGGCGCCGCGCGGTGCCCGTTGGGCAGAAACCCTTTGCCGGTTGAAATACGGATGTACGCCTACTGAGACTGGACCAGTCCAGTGGCCTGATGCTCGCTACGTTCGCGGCCATGCCACCTGCAATCCGTTATCGCATGTTGCGCGCCCTGGCCCTGATGCTGGCGTTGGCGGGATTCGTGGCGGCGCCTGCCGGCTCCGCATCGGCTGCTCCAGCCCTCAGGACGGTCAACCGGACGGGGGTCAACCTGACCGGCGTGAACGCACGGGTGAGCGACTTGCCCCCCGCTCTTGCGAAGGTCTTCAAGCGGGTCAACACCATTCGCGCCGAGCGCGGCCTGCCGAAGCTGACCCTGGGGCTGTGCCTCACCGAACGCGTCGCGCAGCCGTGGGCGGCGCAGATGGCACGCACGGGCGACTTTGAGCACCGGTCGATGACCAGCGTGCGCGACAAGTGCCCCAAGAACGGGTGGGTCGGCGAAAACATCGCCTACGGCTACACGAGCGCCAAAGAGGTCATGCGCGCCTGGATGAACTCTCCGGGCCACCGTGCCAACATCTTGCGGCCCCAGTACCGCCGCATCGGGCTCGGCCTTCAGAGCGACGCCAACGGTCGCGTCTACTGGGTCCAAAACTTCGGCGGCAACTAACCCGCTCGACCAACCTGCCAGCTCAACCGGGCTCGCCCAAGCATCGGGCGTGGTCGCCGCTGCGCGCGCCAACGGCAGGTCAAGCAGACGCCGTCATCGCGGTCTAACCGTGGACCGCAACGACGGCGCAACAGCTGGTGTGGCTTAGGTCAGTCGCGACGCTGGGCCTCGTCGCGGTCAGTCGCGACCATGGGCTCGGTCGCGGTCAGTCGCGACGCTGGGCGTAGTCGCCCCACTCGTCGTACTCCTCGACCTCGTCGGTCGATGCCTGAATCGGTGAATGTGTCTCGCCATGCAGTTCGCGAGCCAACGCGCCGAAGTCCGTCTCGTGAGTGCGGTACTTCAGGTCGCGGGCAACCTTCGTCTGCTTGGCCTTAGCACGGCCGCGCCCCATAGGGTCGACCCCCTTGCACGCCTGGCCGGGGCACATGGGGCACCCGGGCTAACTGAATGAGTAATCGTGGGCCCAACCGTACCGGGTGCCTGGGTGTTCCCGCACACCCAGAACAGATTTGCCCGGTGATTTCTTGGGAAACCGTCGGTGCCGGTCGCGGTCTCGGTCAGCCGGCGTGTTCGCCGACCAGTTGTACGCCGCCTCCGACGGCCCCGGGCTCCGCTTCGGCGGCCCCGGGCGCTGCTTCGGCGACCTCGCCCGCCACCCAGGCACGCATCCCGTAGCCACCGAGCACGTCAACCGCCGTGGCAACCTCCGACGGTGGGAGCACGAGCACCATCCCCACCCCGCAGTTGAGCGCCTGCTCGACATCG
The DNA here is from genome assembly GCA_049299195.1 of Nocardioides sp. GTDB lineage: Bacteria > Actinomycetota > Actinomycetes > Propionibacteriales > Nocardioidaceae > Nocardioides. Next base: position 200 of record JBAQXA010000470.1, on the reverse strand, counting down.
GCCCGGGTGAGACCGCCCACCTGACGGGTGACCTCAAAGACCGCCGGAAGCGTCCAGGTCGCCCGATCGAGGGTCGCCTCAACAGAGTCGGGCAGCACGCGCGCGAGGTTGGCGGCCAGCCCGCCACCGGTGATGTGGGCCATCGCGTGCACCTCGGCGCGGTCGGCGACCTCGAGGCAGGCCTTGGCGTAGACCCGCGT
>JBAQXA010000469.1:0-2912 GCA_049299195.1 Nocardioides sp. | reverse complement strand
AGGGCAGGCAGACGGGGGCCCGGCATGACCACCCGGCATATCGGCGCGCCGATCCGCCGCCACGACGAGGACCCGCGCCTGGTGACGGGCGGCGGCCGCTACCTCGACGACCTCGGACAGGCCGCCTGGGAGGCCGCGTTTGTGCGCAGCCCGCATGCTCATGCCCGCATCGTCGACATCGACGTCGCGGGTGCCCTCGATGTCGAGGGCGTGCTGGCCGTGTGGACCCATGAGGATCTCGAAGGCAACGTCGCCGAACGGCTCCCGCTGCTCATCCCGCACCCGGCCCTGACGGCCCCGCAAACGTCGTACCCCCTGGCCAAGGACGAGGTCAATCACGTCGGCGAAGCCGTGGTGATGGTGGTGGCGGTCAACCGCTACGTCGCCGAGGACGCGTGCACGCGCATCGTGGTGAGCTACGAATCGAAGCCCGCCGTGGTGGGGCTACCCGCTTCGCGCGCAGCCCAGCACCTCGTCCACGAGGAGGCGCCCGACAACATCAGCGCCCACCTGCTGCAGGAGGTCGGCGACGTCACCGCTGCGATGGCTGCCGCCCCGCATCGGCTCACCCTCGACCTGACCATCGAGCGCAGCGCCTGCATGCCGATGGAGGGCAAGGGGGTGCACGCCCGCTGGGACGCCGACGACCAGATGCTCCGCATCCACAGCAGCACCCAGACCTCGACCGGGGTGCGCGCCGCCGTGGCGGCCAAGCTCGGCCTGCCGCTCGCGCAGGTGGAGTGTGTGACGCCCGATGTCGGCGGCGGCTTCGGCGTGAAGATCATGCATCCGTGGCCGGAGGAGATCCTGGTGCCGTGGGCCGCGATCCGGCTCGGCCACGAGGTGAAGTGGACCGAGGATCGGCGCGAGCACTTCATCTCCAGCAGCCACGAGCGCGCCCAGATGCAGCAGGTCGAGGTGGGGTATGACGACGACGGGCGGATCCTGGCCCTCGACGTGAAGTTCTGGCACGACAACGGCGCCTACACGCCCTACGGCATCATCGTGCCGATCATCACCGCCACCCAGCTGCTCGGGCCCTACAAGCCAGGCGCTTATCGGGTGGAGTTCTGGTCGATGTACACCAACACGGTCCTGGTGACGCCCTATCGCGGGGCCGGGCGGCCGCAGGGTGTGTTCGCGATGGAACGCACCATGGATGCCATCGCCGCCGAACGCGGCCTGGATCGGGCCGAGGTGCGTCTGCGCAACTTCATCCTTCCTGAGGACATGCCCTATGACCACGGGCTGATGTTCCAGGACGGCCGGCCGCTGAAGTACGACAGCGGCGACTTCCCGGCCAGCCTCGAACTGCTCAAGAACCTGGTGGGTTGGGACGACTTTGCCGACTACCGCGCCCAGGCCGAGGCGGAGGGCCGCAAGGTCGGACTCGGCATCGGTTGCTACGTCGAAGGCACCGGCGTCGGCCCCTACGAGGGCGGCCACGTGATCGTCGAGACCTCGGGTCGGGTCAACGTGGCGACCGGCCTGACCACCCAGGGCCAGGGGCACAAGACGATGCTGGCCCAGATCGTGGCCGACGAACTCGGCGTGCCTTTCGACGACGTCAAGGTCACCACCGGCGACACGCGGAAGATGGCCTACGCCGTGGGCACGTTCGCCTCTCGCGGCGCGGTGATGAGCGGCAGTGCGGTCGCTCTGGCGGCGCGGGCGGTGCGAGCGAAGGCGCTGCGCATCGCCGCGGACGCCCTCGAGGTTTCCGAGGACGACCTGGAGATCGCCGACGGCATCATCTCGGTGAAGGGCGCCCCCAAGAGCTCGATTCCGCTCGGCACGGTTGCGGTGCTCTCCAATCCGCTGCGTTATGCCTTCGACGACGCGGCCAAGGCGGCCACCCAGTTCGCTGGCACCTTCGACCTCGACCGGCCGCCGGTCGCTGACGACGAGGAGCCGGGCCTGGAGGGCCGGGACTTCTATTCGCCGACGCAGGCCACCTTCGCCAACGGGATGCACGCCGCGATCGTGGAGACCGACCCGGTCACCGCGGAGATCAAGATCCTGCGCTACTGCGTGATCCACGACTGCGGCACCGTGGTCAACCCGATGATCGTCGAGGGCCAGGTGCACGGCGGGGTCGCGCAGGGGGTGGGCGGGGCGCTGTATGAGCGGATGGCATACGACGACTCCGGCCAACTGCTCAACGCCTCCTTCATGGACTTCTTGATGCCCTATGCCTCCGAGGTTCCGCACATCGAGATCGACCACATGGAGACGCCCTCGCCGCTCAACCCGCTCGGCATCAAGGGAGCCGGCGAGGCCGGCACGATCCCGGTCTCGGCGGTGATCGCCTCGGCGATCGAGGACGCCGAAGGCTTCCCGATCCACGACATGCCCATCTCGCCCAACGACCTGTGGCGGCTCCGCCGGGAGCACGCCGCCCGAAAGGACGCCCGATGAAGATCACCGGCACCGCGACCCTCGACGCTCCGCTGGAGCGGGTGTGGGAGGCCATCAACGACCCGGCCGTCCTGGCGCGCTGCATCCCGGGGTGTGAATCGCTGACCACGCTGGCCGAGGACCGCTACGCCATGACCGTGACCGTCGGCGTCGCCGCGATCCGCGGCACCTACGACGGCAAGGTGCAGATCAGCGACAAGCAGGCGCCCGCGGCGCTGACGATGACCGCCTCGGGGGCCGGTGCTGCAGGCACCATCGATGCCGCCGTGTTGGTGGCGCTGGCCGCCTCACCGACCGGTGGCACCGACATCTCCTACGACGCCGACGCCACCGTGGGTGGGGCCGTGGGCGGAGTCGGCCAGCGGATGCTGGGGTCGGTGACCAAGAAGCTCGCCGGACAGTTCTTCACCGCGCTGGACCGCGACATTGCCGGGGTTCGCCCGGGGGCGATGGCCGCCGGACCGGCCGCTGCCGACGCGGCCGCGGCGCAGGCC
>JBAQXA010000468.1:0-2403 GCA_049299195.1 Nocardioides sp. | reverse complement strand
CGCCGGCACCCTGGCCCACGAACTCGGAGCGCGCGAGACCGCCCGATCGGCGCTCATCAAGGCGGCCGCCGACCTCACCGGGACCGACCTCGGCGACGTGCGGGCAGAGCTGCTCCAGCGGCTCGGCTCGCTGGCCCACGAGCAGGCCGCCGCGGGGGTCGGTGACGAGCGGGGGCTGCTCCAAGAGGCGATGCGCTACTACTACGACGCGCTGCAACTCGTCAGCGAGGAGAGCGCTCCCTATCTGTGGGCCTCGCTCAACATGAACCTCGCGATCGCGCACCTGGCCACGCCGATGACCGAGGCCACCGATCAGCTGCGCCTCGGGGTCGCGACCCAGGCTCTGCGTGCGGCGCGGCGCGTCTTCACCCCCGACGAGCATCCCGGCCCGTGGTCGACCGCCACACTCAACCTCGCCAACGCGTTGGTCTACACCCCCTCGACGCATCAGGGCGACAACCTCGTCGAGGCGGTCGAGCTTTATGAGGAGGTGCTGGCCTCCGGAGTCCGCGACCGCGACCCGCTGGGCCGCGCCCGGCTGCTGGCCAACCAGGGCAACACGCTGGCGCACCTGGGCATCTTCGACCAGGCGAAGGCGAAGCTGGTCGAAGCCCGCTACCTCTTCGAGACGGCGCTCGACCATGACTCGGCGCTGGCGGTGCGCGGCGTACTCGATGAGATCGCGAAGGTGACGGTGCCGACGTCGCTGGCTGCCCTCGAAGGCGACGATGCGCTCGCAGATCTAGCCCGGCAGGCCGAGCAGATGGCGCGGGTGCCCGTCAGCGACTCGGCCTTCACCTCGGGGTCGTCGGTGCGGATCACGCCGTCGGCGGGGGTGAGTGCGGCCGGTGATCAGCAGCAGCCGCCGCCCAAGCCGCGCGTCACCGTGTTGCAGCCGGGGCAGACCCGCCCCGATGCAGACCCTGCACTCCGAGGCGAGGAGAGCTGATGGACCTGCACGCGCGACAGCAGTTCGAACAACTTCTCGGCGACGCTGGCGAGGCCTTCATCGAGCGGATCGTCCAACGCTGCGCCGGGCAGGATCGGGCGCTCGCTCTGCTGCGGGCCGACCGCAACGCCGAAGGCGTCTGGCTCGACGACTTCGTCGGGGCCTTGTTTGCCGACCAGTGCCTGGACAACGCCGAAGGCGCCGCGTGGGTGCTCGCGGCGCTGAAGGCCCGGCCCCTCCAGGTCGGAGCGGTCACGATCACGGGGGCGGCCACTCCGGGCGCGACCACTGTGGAACAAGTGCTCATGTCGCTGGCCCGAGCGGCCTTCGGCGATCTCCTCTACGCAAAGGTGCTGGAATCCATGAGTCGGGCGGCGGTCTACGGATGAGTGAGCAGCAGGCGGTGCCGGGGACGGTCTCGGACTCGGGGCAACAGACGGGCGGCGATCTCGAGGCGGTCGCCGAGCGCCTGGACGCGGCGATGAAGCGCCTCGTCGACCTGCCGGCGGAGGCCCGCAAGGACGCCGAAGGCGCCATCGATGCCCTCAACGATCTCCACAAGCGCGGGCTCGTCACGGTCGTACGACGCCTGCGCGACGACCCGCGCGGCAAGGAACTGTTGTTTGAGCTCGTCGATGAGCCCGAAGTCCGGATGATCCTCGCGATGCACGGCATCATCCGCCCCGACCCCATGGTCTTGGCCGGTCAGGCCCTCGATCGGGTCCGCCCCAACCTTCAGGGCCACGGGGGCGATGTGTCGCTGGACTCCATCGCCGACGGGGTCGCCTACATCCGGCTGGAGGGGGCCTGCAACGGCTGCTCGATGGCCGCGGTCACGATGCGCGAGAGCGTCGAGGCGGCGTTGCGGGCCGGCGTACCGGGGCTGGTGGGGGTTGAGGTGTTGCCCAACGATCCGGCGCCCACGCTGATCCCGCTGACCTCGATAGGCATCGGTGCACCGATCGGTGACCCGGGCGGCTCGGCGCAGGCGGAGACGTTGACGGAGACCGGCTGGTTCAAGACGTTCCCCGTCGAGCGGATCGCCGCGGGAACCCTGGAGGCCGCCTCGCTCACCCGCAGTGACGGTGACCCGGTCGAGGTCATCATCGTCAACGCGGCCGGTGCGCTGACCGCCTATGTCAACGCGTGTGCCCATCAGGGGCTGCCGCTGGACAACGCGATGGTCGATGCCACCGAGGGCACGCTGACCTGCCCGTGGCACGGCTTCTGCTACGACGCCGTCGACGGTGAGTGCATGACGATGCCGGGCGCCAAGCTGGAGCAACTTCCGCTGCGCATCGACGACGGCCACATCTGGGTGCGGGCGGTCTGAGCGATGCGCGTTCAGGTGATCGGAGCGGGCCAGACTCACGTCGGGGTCGTGCCGGGCCTGAACCTCGGTCCGGGCAGCGGCCCTGACCTTGCACCCCCCGCGACGTATGCCGGGTGGTCAC
>JBAQXA010000467.1:0-2940 GCA_049299195.1 Nocardioides sp. | reverse complement strand
CGTCCACGAGGCGCTCGTGGCCGCGGTGGGCACTTCGTTGGCGCCACCGGTGCCCGCTGAGCCGCCGGACTGGGTCACCGTCCAGGTCATCACCGTGCCCGCAGGGATCGTCCCGGTATCCGAGGTGAGTCCCAGCGTGATGGTGTGCACCTGCAGGTTGATGGTGCCGCTGCCGTAGAAGAGCGCGCAGACCGTGCCGGTGATCTTCGGAGGTGACGCCGCGAAGGCCGGAGCGGGGGCGGCCATGGCCACCACGGGCAGCGTCCAGGCGGCACCGCGCGCGAGCGATCGGCGGGTCATCCCCCCGGAGGTCTCGCTGGCGGTCATGAATCGAGTCTAAGCGCACGACACTCCCGTCCGCGGGGAGGTCGCGACGGTCCGGTCCCAGGTGTCCCGCCGAGAGCGCTTCTCCCGAGGTCGGTGCCGACGGGCCGCGGCGTCGGGGAGAATGATCGACGTGGAACCCCTCCTGCTCGCCCCGCTCACGCTCATCGGCGTGCTCGCCTGGAGCGGGGTGGCGAAGGTGCGCGATCCGGTGGCGGCCAGTGACGGGTTCATCGCGATGCAGGTGCCGCTGATCCCACCGTCCCTCGGCGCCTGGACCCTGCCGCTTCTTGAACTCGCGCTCGCCACCGCCCTGCTCTTCAGTAGAGGTACGCCGCTGCTCGTCGCCGCGGTGGCCGCGGCGGTGCTGTTCGCGGCGTACTGGCTGCTGATCGCGCGCGCCTGGCGGAGTCCTCAGGTCGTGAGCTGCGCCTGTTTTGGCACCCAGGAGGCAGTCGACTCGCGGACCGTGCTGCGCAACACGATGCTCGTGCTACTGGCCGCCGGGACCATCGCGTATGCCGTGACCGGCGCGGCCGTCTCGACCTCGCTCGCGCAGGCGGGGCCCGGCCAGTGGTCGATGATCCTGATCGCGCTGCTCGTCGGCGTGCTCGGCTGGAGCCTGGGGGCGAGCGCGTCGGAGGAGCCCGATTATGTCTCGGTGGACGAGGGCGACGCGGACTACATCCGGCGGCCCATCCCGGAGCTAGTGCTCACCACCCCCGACGGCGACAGCGTCGTCCTGACCGACCTTGCCGCGAGCCAGGCCCGGCTGCTCATCCTGCTCAACAGCAGATGCGGCCCCTGCCGTCGGGTGGGGTCGATGATCGATGGCTGGGCCGCGCGGCTCAGCCCTTCGGTGGGCGTCCATGCTCTCTACGCCGACGCGACCGTGGAGACCCTTCCCGGCACCCACGCGGCCGACCTGGCGCTCTTTGACCGGAGCAACGTGGCCTTTCCGATGCTCAACCGCGGCGGGGGCGCGCCCAGCGCGATCCTGCTGGGGGTCGACGGGCTTTATGCGGGCGGACCGGTGTTTGGCGAGGACTCGGTCGCGAAGTTTGTCGCCGACATCGAGCAGCAGCTTCTCAACGGCTGACTGCGCCGGGGCGTGACGCGCCGGGGCTAGACGCGCCGGGGCGGGTCAGCAGCCAGGCGAAGCCTCGGACGCCGGCCAGTCGGTGCACAACCAGGCCGCCACCCACCCCGGCCACCACCGCCACGACGGCGATCAGCGGGGCCGAGGTGACCCCCGACTCCAGGAGGACCATGCGCACCCCCGCGGCGGCGAGGATGTGGGCCAAGAAGATGGCCAGACTCGCCCGGCCGATGGCAGCGAGTGGGGCGAGGAGCCGGGCTAGGCGTGGTTGGCCGGTCAAGCGTGACTGGCCGGCGCTCCGTGGTTGCCCGGCCCAGAGGGAGCACGCCACCACCCCCCAGGTGCCGGCCACGCAGGCCAGCACCCCCAACGCGACCGATGCCAGCGAGCGCGGTTCAGGGGAGAACGTCGGAGGCGTAGCGCTGGTCTGCAGCCCGAGCCAGAGCCACCCCGCCAGCCCCAGCACCCCGGCCGCTCGCCCGACTGCCGTATCGGCCCAGGCGACCAGCCGAGCTCGACCAAGCCACGCTCCCACCAGGAAGGGCGCGAGGAGCGACCAGCCGTTGGCGACGACGTACTCCGATTCGATGCCCCAGAGCGCCAGGCTCGAGGCGACGACGAGACAGAGCGCGACCAGTCGCCAGCCGCGCCCCGGCCTCCACGCACTGAGTCCGACAGCGCACAGCGTGCCGATGGCCAGACACGGCAAGAACCACATCTGCGATTCGGGCATCCACAGCCAGGAGATCGGGTCGGCCGCGCTGTTGACTCGGCCAGCCAGGAGCAACTTGACCACGACTTGAAGGGCGGACCAGAGCAGATAGAGCCAGGCGAAGGTCGAGAGGCGGTCGATGAGGTAGCGGCGGTGGCCCCGAGCGGTCGCGCTCGGTTGGACGAAGATCCCGGCGAGCAGCGCAAAGACCGAGAGGTGCACCAGATAGAGCAGCCGGTCGGTCCGACCGATGTCGGCGGAGGTGAGCACCCCGGCCGCCGTGAGCCCGCGCAGGACATGGCCGATGACGATCGCGATGATCGCGATGCCCTTGGCCACGTCGATGCCGAGGCTGCGCTGACGCGCGTCGAGGGAGCCGGGCATGGCCCAACTATGCTGCACCGGTGCGCCCCCCGAAGCTCACCGTGCGCCAGCGGCGCTTCGCGCGCCGCCTCGCCGGCTACGCGATCAACCCGGTGCGTCGCACGCTCCGGGTCCGCCGCGGCTTGGAGCAGACCCTCGACATCGGCGGGCACACGTTGCGGCTGCCTCCGGATCACGATCTGCCCTTCTTTGTGCAGCGGGATCCGACCTATGACGCCTACGCGGGCGGCATCCTCACTGGGCTTGCTCAGCAAGTGACGGGGCGGACGCTCCTGATCGATGTCGGCGCCAACATCGGCGACACCGCGGTGCGTGCGCTCGCCGCCGCGGACACGATCGACGTCGTCGCGGTGGAGGGCGGCGCCGCCTTCACGGGCTGGTTGCACGACAACCTCGCGGCCTTCGGTGGCCGCGCGGAGGT
>JBAQXA010000466.1:0-8029 GCA_049299195.1 Nocardioides sp. | reverse complement strand
TGGCGCAGCCGGGCGAGCGATCGCCGCCGGTGTCGCCGCAACACCTCGGCGTCGCACCATTCGGTGCCGGCCCCGGCGGGCCGGAACTCCCCATCGAGGACGCGACCGGAGGCGGCGAGGCGCTGCAGGGTCAGCCCCACGACCGCGGTGCCGAGGCCTAGGCGACCGGCCGCCTCCGCCTCCGTGAACGGGCCATGCGTGCGGGCGTAGCGCGAGACCAGGTCTCCGAGCGGATCGTCGACCGGATCAGTGAACGCGCTGGGTACGCCGGGTGGCACAGGCACGCCCAGACCGTCGCGCAGGCGGGCCACATCCTCGATGACCGCCCAGCGACTCTCCCCGGCCATCCGGACGGGCACGACCCGTCGGGCCGCGGCGAGGGACTCGAGCCAGTCAGCGACCGGCGAGGCGGGAGTGCTGCGCGCGGCCACCTCAGCGGCGGTGAGCGGGCCCAGCACGCGCAGGAGGTCGGCCACACCCTCCGCGTCCTTGGCCCACCGGTCGGGGCTCAGCCGCTGGAGTTGATCGGCCACCTCCGCCAGCACGAGGGGATCGAGCAGTTCGCGCAACTCGGCTCGTCCGAGCAGTTCGGCCAGGAGGCCCTGGTCGAGGGAGAGCGCGGCCGCGCGCCGCTCGGCGATGGGGGAGTCGCCCTCGTAGACGAAGGCAGCCACATAACCAAACAGCAGCGTGCGGGCGTAGGGGGAGGGAATCTGCGTGGCCACGTCGACCACGGCGACCTCGCGCCGCTGGATCGCGGACAGCAGGTCGACCAGGGCCGGGAGGTCATAGACGTCCTGCAAGACCTCGCGCACTGCCTCCAAGATGATCGGGAAGGTCGGGTACTTGGCCGCGACCTCCAGCAGTTGGGCTGAGCGCTGCCGCTGCTGCCACAGCGGCGAGCGACGTCCGGGGTCGCGCCGGGGCAAGAGCAGGGCTCGAGCCGCGCACTCCCGAAAGCGGGCCGCAAAGAGGGCCGATCCGCCCACCTCGGTAGTCACGATCGACTCGATCTCATCGGGCTCGAACAGCAGCAGCTCGCCACCGGGCGGCTCGGCGTCGCTGTCGGGGACGCGGATGACGATCCCGTCGTCGGCCGCCATGGCCTGCCCGTCGATGCCATAGCGCTCGCGCAGGCGGGCGTTGATCGCCAGCGCCCAGGGGGCGTGGAGGGGCGTGCCGTAGGGGGAGTGGACGACCAGGCGCCAGTCGCCGAGCTCATCGCGGAAGCGCTCCACGACGATGCTTGCGTCGCTGGGCAGGTGTCCGGTGGCCTCCACCTGCTCGTGGAGGTAGCCGACGAGATTGTCGGCCGCCCACTCGTCCAACCCCACGGTGGTCGCCAGCCGGCGGGCCTCGCTCGCCGGGCGTGCGGCCAGCTCACGGGTGAAGGCTCCGATCGCCGCACCGAGTTCGGCTGGCCGACCCAGCGTGTCGCCCCTCCAGAAGGGCAGCCGCCCCGGCACTCCCGGGGCCGGGGTCACCAGCACGCGATCGTGGGTGATGTCTTCGATCCGCCAACTGGTCGCGCCCAGGGCAAAGACGTCACCGACTCGGCTCTCGTAGACCATCTCTTCGTCGAGCTCACCCACGCGCCGACCGGTGCCCTCGCCCACCAGGAAGACTCCGAAGAGCCCCCGATCGGGGATGGTGCCGCCGCTCGTCACGGCCAGACGCTGGGCGCCGGGTCGAGCGGAGAGGATCCCCCCGACGCGGTCCCAGATCAGGCGTGGGCGCAGCTCGGCGAACTCGTCGCTGGGGTAGCTGCCGCTGAGCAGCTCCAGGGTCGCGTCGAAGGCTGCCCGCGGCAGGGCGGCGTACGACGCGGCGCGGCGGACCAGCGCGAAGAGCTCATCGACCGGCCACTCCTCCATCGCGGTTGCGGCGACCACCTGCTGGGCGAGGACGTCGAGGGGGTTGGCCGGCACGCGAAGCTTCTCGATCTCCCCCGAGCGCATGCGTTGGACGGCGACTGCGGTCTGCGCGAGATCGCCACGATGCTTGGGAAACAGGACCCCGCGGGACGTCTCGCCGACCTGGTGACCAGCCCGCCCCACGCGCTGCAGGGCGCTAGCGACGCTGGGCGGCGACTCGATCTGCACGACGAGGTCGACGGCCCCCATGTCGATGCCCAACTCAAGGCTGCTGGTGGCGACCACGGCCGGCAGCCGCCCGAGCTTGAGGTCTTCCTCGATCAGGGCGCGCTGCTCCTTGGAGACCGACCCGTGGTGAGCCTTGGCGATCACTGGTGCGGCCGCAGAGCTGCTTCCGGATTGGGCCATCACCTGGGCAGGGGGCCCCGAGTGGCCGGGCCCCCCGGGCTCCGGAAGCTCTCCGGCCCGCTCGGAGGCGATCTCGTTGAGCCGCGCCGTGAGCCGCTCGGCGAGGCGCCGGGAGTTGGCGAAGACAATCGTGGACCGATGGGCCTCGATCAGGTCGACCACGGCCTCCTCGACATGAGGCCACAGCGAGTTGCCTCGGCGCCCGTCGGGATCTTCATCGGCGTCATCTAGCTCGCCCGGGTTGGCCATGTCTTCAACCGGGACGACCACGTGGAGGTCCCACTGCTTCTCACTTGGTGGTGCGACCACCTCGACGGGCGCCGTACCGCCAAGGAAGCGCGCGACCTCCTCGACGGGCCGCACCGTGGCAGACAACCCGATGCGCTGGGCCGGGCGGGGGAGCAGGGCATCGAGGCGCTCGAGGCTCAAGGCCAGATGCGCGCCACGCTTGGTGCCGGCCACCGCGTGCACCTCGTCGATGATGACGGTCTCCACCCCGCGCAGCGACTCCCGGGCAGCCGAGGTGAGCAACAAGAACAGAGACTCCGGCGTCGTGATCATGATGTCGGGCGGGCGAGTGGCGAGCCGCCGGCGCTCGGCCGGTGAGGTGTCGCCGCTGCGGAGCCCCACGGTCACCTCAGGCAGCTGCAGCCCCAGTCGCTCGCCGGTCTGGCGGATCCCGACCAACGGGGCGCGCAGATTGCGCTCCACATCGACCGCGAGGGCCTTGAGGGGGGAGACATAGAGCACCCGACAGCGCTCCTCGCGGGCCGCCGGCGCGCGCTCGGCATCCAACAGCCCGTCGATGGCCCAGAGGAAGGCGGAGAGCGTCTTGCCCGATCCGGTGGGGGCCACAACCAGGGCGTGGCAACCGGCCGAGATGGCGCTCCAGGCGCCGATCTGGGCGGGAGTGGGGTCGGCGAAGGCCGCCTCGAACCACTCGCGCGTGGCCAAGGAAAAGTTGGCCAGCGCGGCGGACGGGGGGCCGCTCGAGTGGGCCTGACGGGGTGACACCCGGCAATCCTCTCCTAAACCACCGACGGCCTCTCCTCACCACCGAGCCGAGGTCTCGCCCACGCCGCCAGCAAATGGGAAGAGCGGGTGTCGGCGCCGGCGTCTAGGGTGACGCTTCGTGGAGAGTTCAGCAGCGGATTGGCCCGCAGACCTGATGATCGAGGCGCGCGGGCTGCGCAAGGTCTTCCCGGTCAAAGACGGACCGGGCTTTGAGGCAGTCAAGGGCATTGACGTTGCCGTGGCGCGCGGCGAGGCCTTCGGCTTCCTCGGCCCCAACGGAGCCGGCAAGTCCTCGACGATGCGGATGATCTCAACCGTCTCGCCCAGCTCGGGTGGTCACCTGCGCATCCTGGGTCGAGACCCGGCCACCGACGGTCCCGCGATTCGGGCCCGGTTAGGGGTCTGTCCTCAAGAGAACAGCCTCGACAACGAGCTCACCGTCTATGACAACCTCGCCATCTACGGCCGCTACTTCGGTATGCCGCGGGCGCACTGTCGCGCACGAGCAGACGAGTTGCTGGAGTTCGTGCAGCTCACCGACAAGGCGCGGGCAAAGGTCGATGACCTGTCGGGCGGGATGAAGCGGCGGCTGACCATCGCGCGGTCACTGGTGAACTCACCCGACCTGCTGCTGCTCGATGAGCCCACCACGGGGCTCGACCCGCAGGCGCGACATGTGCTGTGGGATCGCCTGTTCCGGCTCAAGCAGCAGGGCGTCACGTTGGTGCTCACCACCCACTACATGGACGAGGCCGAGCAGTTGTGCGACCGGCTGGTGGTGATGGACAAGGGGCTCATCGTTGCGGAGGGTGCGCCGCTGGAGTTGATCCAGCAGCACTCCACCCGCGAGGTGGCGGAGTTGCGCTTCGGCGTGGCCGACGAGGGCGCCACCCACCACGCACTGGCCGACCGGATCGCGGACCTGGGTGAGCGGATCGAAGTCCTGCCCGATCGCTTGTTGGTCTATGCCGCCGACGGCGAGGAGGTGATCGCGAAGGTGCACGAGCGTGGTCTGCACCCGCTTGTGGTCCTGGTGCGGCGCTCCACCCTCGAAGACGTCTTCTTGCGGCTGACCGGCCGAACCTTGGTGGATTGAGAGGCCGCCGATGTCCACCGTGAGCCTGGCGACCGGCCTCGTGCGCCAGTTCGACTATTGGGTGACCGTCTACCGCCGCACCTGGCGCGCGTCGGTCGTCTCCTCGTTCTTGTCCCCGTTGCTCTATGTCATCGCGATGGGCGTGCTGCTCGGGGGCTTCATCCCGGGCGACCCGGCCCTGCTGGAGGGCGCCACGTCCTACCTCGCGTTCTTCGTCCCCGGGCTTGTGGCGGCGCAGGCCATGCAGACCGCGGTCGGGGAGACCACCTATCCGGTGATGGGGATGATCAAGTGGGAGCGCACCTACTACTCCATGTTGGACACGCCCCTCGCCCCGCGTGACCTCGTTGCGGGCACGATGGCGTTCGTCTGCTTCCGCCTGATCACCACGTGCGGGGTCTTCATGGTGGTGCTGGCCCCCTTCGGCGTCTTCGCCAACTGGTGGGGTCCGTTCGCGGCCTTCGGAGCGCAGGTGCTGGTCGGGATGACCTTTGCGCTGCTCACCTACTGCTACACCGTGCGCCTGCAGAGCGAAGAAGGCTTCGGGGTGCTCTATCGCCTCGGGGTCTTCCCGCTCTTCTTGTTCTCCGGCGCCTTCTTTCCCGTCGAAAACCTCGGCCCCGTGTTTGGCTCCCTAGCCCGGCTGACCCCGCTGTGGCACGGCGTCAACCTGAGCCGGATGTTGTGCGTGGGTCAGATCGACTGGGGCTGGGCCGCCATCAACGTGACGGTCCTAGTGGTCATCGCGGCCGTCTCCTGGCGCTTCGCGGTGAGCGGGCTGACCCGACGGCTGGTCTCCTGATGTGGAGCGCAACGGGGGTCCTGCTCTACCGCAACTTCGTGGTCTACCGACACGCTTGGAAGTTGTTCATCACCGGCTTCTTGGAGCCCGTTTTCTATCTCTTCTCGGTCGGGATCGGGGTGGGTCAACTCGTCGAGGGGTTCACCTTCAACGGCCAGCAGATCGGCTACGCCGAGTTCGTGGCACCGGCGATGCTGGCGACTTCGGCGATGAACGGCGCGATCATGGACGCCACCTACAACGTGTTCTTCAAGCTTCGGTTCGAGAAGCTCTATGACCAGATGCTCGTCACGCCACTCACCACACGCGACATCGCCCGCGGCGAAATCGCATGGTGCTTGGTGCGCGGCGGCACCTACTCGGCCGCCTTCGTGGGGGTGATGGTGGCGATGGGCCTGGTGTCGTCCTGGTGGGCGCTTCTCGCCCTGCCGGCGGCCTGGCTGGTCGCCCTTGCCTTCGCCTCGGTCGGCATGGCGCTGACGACGTGGATGAAGAGCTGGCAGGACTTCGACAAGATCACCCTCGCCCTCGTGCCGTTGTTCTTGTTCTCCGCGACGTTCTTCCCGGCCGACGCGATGGGACCGGTTGCTCGCCCCATCATCGAGGTGACACCGCTCTATCGAGGTGTCGTGCTGTGTCGCGAGCTGTGCACCGGTGCGCTGTCGAGTGCGTCTCTGGTCTCGGTCGTGTACTTGGTGGCCATGACGGCAATCGGTTTGTGGGTGGTCGGCAAGCGCCTGGACAAGCTGCTCCTCACATGAGCCTGCCGACGCCGGCGGCGCCCCCGCCTGATTGGATGACATCCATGTCGATTGAGCCGGACACCAAGGACTGGACCTGGGTCCTCGACGAGCGCTGCCCCGATTGTGGGTTTGACGCCGCCGCGCAGGCTGCCGACGCGATCCCGGCTGCGATCCGGCAGACGACCCACGCCTGGCTCCGGGTGTTGGCCCACCCCGATGTCGAGGTGCGTCCCGCGAGCCACATCTGGTCGCGGCTCGAATACGGCTGCCACGTCCGCGACGTGCACCGCGTCTTCGGCGAGCGAGTCGCGCTCATGCTGGACCACGACGACCCCGAGTTCGCCAACTGGGACCAAGACGCTGCTGCCGTCTCCGGTGCCTATGCCGATCAGTCGCCCGTGCTGGTGGCCGGCGAGTTGGCGGCCGCTGCCGAGGCGGTCGCGGCCGCCTACGAGCGCGTCTCGACCGATCAATGGCAGCGCACCGGACAGCGCTCCAATGGGTCGCAGTTCACCCTCGAGGGCCTCGGGCGCTATCACCTCCATGACGTGGTGCACCACCTCTACGACGTCGGCGTCGACCCCGCGCGGGCCACGGTCGATGCCTATGAGGCCGCGGCCACCCTCTACCGAGCCGGCGGCGGGGCGCTGACCCCCGCGATGACCGCGAGCCTGACCGCCGATATCGACAGATTCGTGGCGGCACTCCCGGTCGGGTCGAGGGTGCTGGAGATCGGCACCGGGCCGGGTCGTGACGCCGACCTCCTGGAGGAGCGCGGCCTGAGTGTGCGGCGTACCGACATCACGCAGGCCTTCGTCGCGCTCAACCGCAATGCCGGCCACGACGCCGACCTGATCGACCCGCTGGTCGACGACCTCACCGACCCCCTGGGCGAATCTGGGGGCGACTATGCAGGCGTCTGGGCACAGGCGTGCCTGCTGCACGTTGGTCGCGACGATCTCGTCACCGTGCTTACCCGCCTCGCCGCGGTGACCACGCCGGGAGGCCGGTTGTTCTGCTCGTTTAAGGAGGGCGACGGCGAAGCCTGGTCCACCCATGGCCTGGTAGCCGCGCCCCGGCGGTTCGTCTACTGGCGCCGCGAGCCGCTCATCGCGGCCTTGGAGGCGGCGGGCTGGGAGGTCGACGTCATCGAGCGCTCCGCCGGACTCGGCAACGAGGTGTGGCTCGACGCGCACGCGGAGCGGAGCGCCGCCAGTGCAGACTCTGCCGGGACTGGTTCTGCCGGGGCGGGTTCTGCTGGGGCTGGCGATCCGGTGTCCGGGTGAGGCTGACCGAGTTTTGGGCGCGCATGGAAGACGCGCTCGGTGAGGCCTACGCCGCGAGCTGGGCAGCCCACCACGCGCTGACTCCGCTGCAGAGCCGCACGGTCAACGAGGCGCTGGCCGATGGCGTGGCTCCGAAGGAGATCTGGGCGGCCGTTTGGACGGTCTTGGAGTTGCCGGAGGCCAGCCGCTGATGAGCGCCGTCGACGTGCAGGTCGTGCAGCAACGCAGCGTGCGGGTGCTGGGCGCGGCGCAAATGGTGGGGTCGATGGGCTTCACGATCGGGATCGCCTCGGCCTCCTTGCTCGCCCTGCAGATCTCCGGCTCGGAGAGCCAGGCCGGACTCGCGCAGACCTTCCAGGTGCTCGGCGCCGCCATCGCGTCCTACCTCATCGCACCGGTGATGGCCCGTCGCGGACGTCGCGCCGGGCTGGCGGGCGCCTACGCGATCGGCGGGCTGGGCTCGCTGATCCTCGTGCTCTCCGGCGTGCTCGACTCGATGGCGGTGCTCATCGTCGGCTCGATCCTGCTGGGCGCGATCTCCTCGGCTGGCTATGGCGCGCGGTATGCCGCTACCGACCTCGCCGAACCCCACCACCGCGCCCGAGCCCTCGCCCTGGTCGTTTGGGCCACCACGATCGGAGCCGTTGCGGGACCCAACCTGACCGGCCCCGCCGTGCAGTTCGCGCAACGCATCGGACTGCCGGAACTCACCGGTCCGTTTGCGCTCGGCAGCCTCGGTGGCTTCGCGGCGGCGGCCGTGTTGTGGTTCCGCCTGCGTCCCGACCCGCTGTTGCTCGCGCGCGAGC
>JBAQXA010000465.1:0-3862 GCA_049299195.1 Nocardioides sp. | reverse complement strand
CCTCGTCGCGCTCCTCCAAACTCGTTCACGGCGGGCTGCGCTATCTCGAGATGTTCGACTTTGCCCTGGTCCGCGAGGCGCTTGAGGAGCGCGGCCTCCACCTGACCCGCCTCTCGCCGCACCTGGTCAAGCCGGTCCCGTTCCTCTACCCCCTCAAGCACCACTGGGAGCGCCCTTATGTCGGCGCGGGCCTGGTGCTCTACGACGCCCTGGCCATGGCCGGCAAATACGACATGGGCGTCCCCAAGCACCGCCACCTCTTCAAGAAGCAGGTGGCCCGGATCGCCCCCGACCTCAAGCTCGACGAGGGCGCGGGCGCCATCCGCTATTACGACGCGCAGGTCGACGATGCGCGCTGGGTCTCGACGATCGCCCGCACGGCGGCCTCCTTCGGGGCGCTGATCGCGACCCGCACCCGGGTCACCGGCTTCCTCCGGGAGCGCGATCGGGTGGTCGGGGTGACCGCTCGTGACCTGGAGACCGATGTCGACTTCGAGGTGCGCGCCAAGGCCGTGGTCAACGCCGCGGGGGTGTGGACCGACGAGATCCAAGAGATGGTCGGGGGCCGCGGCCAGCTCAACGTGCAGGCGTCGAAGGGCATCCACCTCGTCGTGCCGCGTGACCGGATCCGCTCCGAGGCTGGCTTCATCACCAAGACCGAGAAGTCGGTGCTCTTCGTCATCCCCTGGGGCCGGCACTGGCTGATCGGCACCACGGACACCCCGTGGGATCTCGACAAGGCCCACCCGGCCGCCTCCCGCGCCGACATCGACTACCTGCTCGGCCACGTCAACACGATCCTGCGTGATCCGCTCGACCACGACGATGTCGAGGGGGTCTATGCGGGGCTGCGGCCGCTGCTGCGTGGTGAGTCCGAACCCTCCTCCAAGATCTCCCGCGAGCACACGGTGGTCTCCCCGGTGCCGGGCCTGGTGATGATCGCCGGCGGCAAGCTCACGACCTACCGAGTGATGGCCCGCGACGCGGTTGACGCGGCCGTGCCGTCGATCGGTGGGTCGGTGCGCGACTCGATCACCGATCGGGTGCCGCTCGCCGGAGCCAACGGCTATGAGGCGCGCACCAACCAGCGCGTCACGCTGGCGCGTCGCTCCGGGCTCCACGTCGCGCGGATCGACCACCTGCTGGGCCGCTACGGCGGGTTGATCGATGAGGTGTTGGCGCTCGTCGCCGCCCGCCCCGAGCTCGGCCGGCCGCTCAAGGGCGCGGAGGACTACCTTGCCGCCGAGATCGTCTATGCCGTGAGCCATGAGGGTGCCCGGCACCTCGATGACGTGCTGACCCGGCGCACGCGCATCTCGATCGAGACTTTCGACCGCGGCATCCACGCGGCGCGACCCGCGGCCGAGCTGATTGCCGGTGAGCTCGGGTGGACCGCCGACGATATCGACAATGAGGTTGACCATTATCTGCGCCGGGTTGAGGCCGAGCGCCAGTCGCAGTTGATGGCCACCGACCAAGAGGCCGACGAGGCTCGGGTGCAGGCGCCCGAGATCGTGGACTGATCAGATCTCGGGTCGACCAGCGATCGACCTAGTCAATTTGACCAGAGCAGGGAGTATGTGGGGCGGCTATGAGTGAAGAGTTTTGGGAGTCCGCGCGTCGGCACCTGGTGAGGTACGGCGCGACCTGGACGCCCCGCATCATCGAGCGGGCCGAAGGCAGCTACCTCTACGACGACACCGGGCGCGCCATCCTCGACTTCACCTCTGGGCAGATGTCGGCGGTCTTGGGGCACGGCCACCCCGACATCGTCCGCACCGTCAGCGCCGCGGTCGCCGACCTCGACCACCTCTTCAGCGGGATGCTCAGCCGACCCGTGGTCGAGCTGGGGGAGCGGCTCGCCGCGACGCTGCCCGAGCCGCTGGAGCGGCTGCTGCTGCTCACCACGGGAGCCGAGGCCAACGAGGCCGCGATCAAGATGGCCAAGCTCGCCACCGGCGGTTTTGAGATTGTGGCGTTTGACCGCTCCTGGCACGGCATGACGACGGGTGCTTCGTCGGCCACCTTCGCCGCCGGGCGGCGCGGCTATGGGCCGGCGATCCCGGGGAGCCTGACCCTGCCCACGCCCAACGCCTACCGGTCGCCCTTCCGGCATCCCGACGGCAGCTATGACTGGCAGGCCGAGCTTGACTACGGCTTCGCGATCATCGACCGGCAGACCACCGGGGCGCTGGCGGCGTGTGTGGTGGAGCCGATCCTGTCCTCGGGCGGGATCATCGAGCTGCCGCTGGGTTACCTCGCGAGGCTCAAGGAGCTATGCGCCGCGCGCGGGATGCTCCTCATCCTCGACGAAGCCCAGACCGGCGTGGGACGCACCGGCACGATGTATGCCTTCGAGCGCGATGGCGTCGTACCCGATCTGCTGACGCTGTCCAAGACGCTCGGTGCGGGTTTGCCGGTCGCGGCGGTGCTCACTTCGGCGGCGATCGAGGAGGCCTGCTTCGAGCGCGGCTTCCTCTTCTTCACCACCCACGTCTCCGACCCCTTGGCAGCCTCGGTCGCGCTGACGGTTCTCGATGTCGTGGCGCGCGATGGCCTTGTGGAGCGGGCCGCGAAGCTGGGCGAGGTCATGACCGAGCGGTTGGAGCAACTGCGCGAGCAGTTCGACGTGGTGGGCGATGTGCGGGGCCGTGGTCTGCTCCAAGGCATCGAACTCGTCACCGACAAACAGACCAAGGAGCCGGCCGATGCTCTCGGCCAGGCGGTCACAGCCGCATGTCTGGAGCGCGGGCTCCACCTCAACATCGTGCAGTTGCCCGGCATGGGCGGCATCTTCCGGATCGCACCGCCCCTCACCGTCAGCGAGGACGACCTGCATCGTGGCCTCGACATCTTGGGCGCCTCGATCGCGGACGCGCTGCGATGAACGACGCAGCGCGCGTGGCCGGTCCGGCCGTCGTGTTCTTGCCGGGAGTCGGCCAGATACCGACCGATTGGCAAGAGCAGGTCACCCAGTTGCCCGACGGCTGGCGCGGCTTCGTCCCCTGGCTGCCCGGGCTCAAACCCACCGACAAGCAGGGCTTCGACCTCGACCGAGCGGTGGGTGAGATGTTGCTGCTGTTGGACACCAACAGCCTGCCCAAGGCCCACTTCGTCGGTCTCTCGCTGGGCGCGGCGGTGGCGTTGCGGATCGCGGCCCACCATCCCGACCGGGTCGACAGACTGGTGCTGGCGAGTGGCCAGGTGAGCCCGCCCAAGATGGTGATGAAGCTCCAACTCGCGCTCATGCGCCGCACGTCGGAGGAGAAGTTCCGCGCGCAAGGGGTCATCAAGGATCGTGCGATCGCGGCCGTCGAGACGCTTGCGCGGCTCGATCTCCGCGCCGATCTCAAGCGCGTCAGCGCGCCCACCCTGGTGTTGACCGGGACCGGCGACCTCCCCAATCGCGCGGCCGCCAAGGCGCTCACGGCGGGCATCGCCGGCGCCCGATCGGTCGCCCTCGACGGCGGTCACGCTCTCAACGAGGCCAACCCCGAAGGCTTCAACCGCGAGGTCTTCGGGTTCTTGCAGGAGGCCTAAACATCGCGGGCTGCGGGCTTCCGGGCGTTGGCTCGCTCGCCGCTGCGCGTCGGCCGCAAAACCTGCGCAATCGGGCCCGCCCGGGGCCGGTTACTCGGGGGTAGAGTGCGCTCATGAGTGCCGCAGATGCCACCCCCGGCCCCCTTGTCGATGGACCAGCAGATCCCGAGCACGACCCCACCGCGACCTACGGGCTGGCGCCCGCGGCGGTCAACCGGCTGACCCGGCTCGTGGTCGCCACGAGCGGCCAGTCGGCGGAGGTCTTCTCCCCCCTCGCGGGCCAGCCACTGGGCCAGGTGCCGCAGTCGACGGTGGCCGATGT
>JBAQXA010000464.1:0-6707 GCA_049299195.1 Nocardioides sp. | reverse complement strand
GGCTCGTCGCGGGTGTTGATGATCGGGCGCTTGAGCGTGGTCTCCAGCCCCACCTCGACCTCGAAGAAGTCCGCCCGCTGGCTGATCTGGAAGCCGTGCTCACGCCCGTCCTGGCCGATGCCCACCCGCCCGGCACCGCAGACCACCTGCCGGCTGACAAAGAAGGGGGTGAGATGCCTGACGATGTCGCCGAAGGGGGTGCTGCGCCGCATCAGGTAGTTCTCGTGGGCCCCATAGGAGGCGCCCTTGTTGTCGGTGTTGTTCTTGTAGAGGGCGATCTGCCAGCCCCCCGGCAATTGCGCGGCCGCGGCCGCTGCCCGGCGCATCACCACCTCCCCGGCCTTCTCCCACAGCACGGCATCACGGGGATTGGTGACCTCGGGAGAGGAGTACTCGGGGTGAGCGTGGTCGACATACAGTCGAGCACCGTTGGTCAGGATCAGGTTGGCGAGCCCGAGGTCGTCATCGGTCAGTTGACTCGGGTCCGCCAAGGCGCGGGATAGATCCCAGCCACGAGCGTCGCGCAGGGGCGACTCCTCCTCGAAGTCCCACCGGGCACGACGGGCGCGATCGCTCAGGTGGGCGTAGGCGTTGACGACCTGGGAGGAGGCCAACATCGGGTTCGCGTGCGGCGAGCCCACCACCGAGATGCCGTATTCGATCTCGGTGCCCATCACCCGGCGAACGCTCACCCCACCACCTACAGGTACTGGCCGGTGTTGGAGACGGTGTCGATCGAGCGACCCGGCTCCGAGCCGGACTTTCCGGTCACCAGGGTCCGGATGAAGACGATCCGCTCACCCTTCTTGCCCGAGATGCGCGCCCAGTCGTCCGGGTTGGTGGTGTTGGGCAGATCCTCGTTCTCCTTGAACTCGTCGATGCACGCCTGCAGGAGGTGTTGGACGCGAAGGCCGCGCTGGTTGTGGTCCAGCAGATCCTTGATCGCCATCTTCTTCGCGCGGTCGACGATGTTTTGGATCATCGCGCCGGAGTTGAAGTCCTTGAAGTAGAGGACCTCCTTGTCGCCGTTGGCGTAGGTGACTTCGAGGAAGCGGTTCTCCTCCGCCTCGGAGTACATCCGCTCCACGGCGGCCCGAATCATGCCCGCGATGCAGGCGTCCCGGTCGCCGCCGAACTCACCCAGGTCGTCGGGATGCAGCGGAAGATCCGGGATGAGGTACTTGCTGAAGATGTCGCGCGCGGACTCGGCATCGGGCCGCTCGATCTTGATCTTCACATCGAGCCGCCCCGGCCGCAGGATCGCGGGATCGATCATGTCTTCGCGGTTGGAGGCCCCGATCACCAAGACATTTTCGAGCGCCTCGACACCGTCGATCTCGCTGAGCAGCTGGGGCACGATGGTGTTTTCGACATCCGAGGAGACCCCGGAGCCGCGGGTGCGGAACAGGGAGTCCATCTCGTCGAAGAACACGATCACCGGGGTGCCGTGGCTCGCCTTCTCCCGCGCCCGCTGGAAGACCAGGCGGATATGCCGCTCGGTCTCGCCGACGTATTTGTTGAGCAGCTCCGGGCCCTTGATGTTCAAGAAGTAGGACTTGCCTTCCTGACCGGTGCGCTCGCTGACCTTCTTGGCCAGTGAGTTGGCGACCGCCTTCGCGATCAGGGTCTTGCCGCATCCGGGCGGGCCGTAGAGGAGGACGCCCTTGGGAGGCTTGAGCTGGTGCTCTTCAAAGAGTTCGGGGTGCAGGTAGGGCAGCTCCACCGCGTCGCGGATCTGATCGATCTGGTTGACCAGCCCGCCGATCGCGGCGTACTCGATGTCGGGCACCTCCTCCAAGACGAGCTCCTCGACCTCTGACTTGGGCACCCGCTCGTAGACATAGTTGGCGCGCGAGTCCAACAAGAGGCTGTCCCCCGCACGCAGCACGGTCTCGCGCAGCGGCGCGGCGAGTCGCACGACGCGCTCCTCGTCGGCGTTGCCGATCACGAGAGCGCGGACTCCGTCGGCGAGCACCTCTTTAAACATGACGACTTCGCCGACCTCCTCAAAGGCACACGCGAGCACGACGTTGAGGGCCTCGTTGAGCATGACCTCCTGGCCGCGACGCAACCCGTCGAGGTTGACGGCTGGGGAGACGTTGACGCGCAGCTTGCGGCCCCCGGTGAAGACATCGACCGTGTCGTCATCGTTGCGCCCCAGGAAGGTGCCGAAGCCGGCCGGTGGCTGAGCGAGCCGGTCGACTTCTTCCTTGAGTTTGGTGATCTGCTCACGCGCCTCACGCAGCGTCTGGGCCAGGCGCTCGTTTTGACTGGTGACGGCTGCGAGCGAGCGTTGGGTGTCGGTGAGCCGCGCTTCGAGTGCCCGCGCCGCGCCCGGCGCATCGGTGAGCCGTCGCCGCAGATCGACGACCTCCTGCTCCAAGAATCGGATCTGAGCAGCCAACTCTCCGGTCGCCTGGTCTCGATCTCGGCCCGGCTGTTCCGCACTCTCGTTCATTTGCGGCTCCCTCCCAAGCTCTCGTGGCGCACGCCGTGTGGTGTCGTTGGTGACACTACCCGCGCGGGAGCAATCGGGGCGGCAGTAGCGGACTCGCGTCGCGAGTCAGTCCGCGAAGGGCTCCTCGAAGGCCTGCGGGGGAAGTCCAGGAGGTCGCGGACCGTGATAGTCCTGCCCGTAGGCGCCGGGAGCCGGCCGCCGCTTCTTGACTGGTGCTCGCTGCCCTGGCGCCATCCGGCGCGCGGTCACCAAGAAGGCCGTGTGCCCACTCATGCGGTGGCTCGGTCGGACCGCCAAGCCCTCCACGTGCCACTCCCGCACGAGCGTCTCCCAGGCCGTGGGCTCGGTGAAGCCGCCGTGCTGCCGCAGCGTCTCCATCACCCGGGACAACTGCGTGGTGGTCGCGACGTAGACGCACACGATTCCGCCGGGCAGGAGGGTCTCGGCGACGGTGTCGACGCACTCCCAGGGGGCCAACATGTCCAAGATGACGCGATCGGCGCGTTCGCCCGATGCGACCAAGCCCTCGTTGAGGTCGGCGACCGTCAGCTCCCACGCCGGGTGCTCACGGCCGAAGAAGCGCGCCACATTGGCGCGCGCCACGCTCGCGAACTCCTCGCGGCGCTCATAAGACGACACGCGGCCGGTCGGGCCGACCGCGCGCAGCAACGAGCAGGTCAACGCACCCGAACCGACCCCCGCCTCCACGACGTGGGCGCCGGGGAAGATGTCGGCGAAGGCGATGATCTGGGCGGAGTCCTTGGGATAGATGACCGCGGCACCGCGCGGCATCGACACCACAAACTCCGAGAGGAGCGGGCGGAACACGAGGTATTCGCCGCCCACCGACGAGCCGATGGCGAAGCCCTCGTCGCGACCGATGAGGTCGTCGTGCTCGAGGTGGCCGCGATTGGAAAAGAACCGGGCGCCGGCCTCGAGCCGGATGTTGTGGCGCCGGCCCTTTTGATCGACCAGGCGGACCCACTCACCGGCTTGGAGCGGCCCTCGGTGCACTCCGGACCAGTCGGCGTCGGTCGCTAGTGGGTCGGTCGCCTCGGGGTTCGTCGCCTCTGGATCGTGCGCGCCGGGCTCCCCTGTGGTGCTCATCGGGGTCCCTCACGGAACGCCTGATCCACCGCGGCCGTCACCAACACACCCTGCGCACGGCCGGCGTCATCCACCAGCAGATACTCCTCGGCCGGACGCCGACCCATGGCGATGATGAGCTCCTCACCCTTGATGTCGACCGGCAACATGGTGCCCGGCCCCAGCGGCCGCGCAACCGACGCGACGGGCATCCAGGGACGGCGCTCAAGCGGCGTTGCGGCCACCGCCTCCGGGCTGACGATCCGCTCCGGCTGGCCGTCTCCGGTCGTGACCACGATGTATGCCGAGCCGGCCTCTTGTGCCTGACGCAGGGCCTCTGCGAGGGGAAGGTCGGCGTTGACGAGGTGCGCTGGCTCGGCCAGCTCTCGCGCGACGAGGGCGGGAATCCGGCGGCGGAAGCGCGCCGAGGCCATGGCCCCGGATGCTCCCATCCACAAGAAGCCAGCGAGGATCACCGCCATGAAGTAGTCCGACAGGTCTGCCGGGCGACCGGTCACACGGGGCAGGAGGAACGGCCAGACCAGCGCGAGCACGGCGAGGCCGCGACCCAACCAGCCGGCCACCAGAGTGCCCAGGTGGGCGTTGTGAGTGACGGCCCAGATGAACGAGCGGAGCACCCGCCCGCCGTCGAGCGGCAGCCCGGGCACGAGGTTGAGCACCCCGATCAGCAGGTTGGAGTAGGCGACTCCGCTGACCGCCATCGCGAGCAGGCCGGGCGGAACTGCAGGCAGCACGAGGAAGCCCACACCGCCGACGGCCAGGGACGTGATCGGTCCGACGACCGCGATCCAGAACTCCTCGCGTGGCCGGTGTGCCTCCCCTCGCACGGCCGTCATGCCGCCCAGGAAGTGCAGGGTGATGGAGCTGACCGGGAAGCCAAAGCGCCGGGCCATGACGGCGTGTGAAATCTCGTGCAGCAACACCGAGGCGTAGAGGAGCACCGCGAAGCCCAGCCCGACGACGTACTGCCACGGGCCAAGACCCGGGCGCACGGCTTCGGCCTGAGGGGCGACCACAATCGCGATCAGGCCGGCCACCAAAAACCAGGTGCGCGAGACGATGACGTCGCATCCCGCAATGCGGCCCAGACGCAGCGATCCGGTCGGCACCCGGTCGCGGTCGGCCAGCGACTCCTCAGGCACGGCATGGTGGGACACATCCATGAGGCTATCGAACCCGCAGCGAAACGAGCCGGTCCAGATCAACCTCGGTCAGCGAGGCGGCAAACTGGCGCCGCTCACCAGAGGGCACCGGCACGTGGTTGGGAACCACCAAAACGGTGCACCCCGCCGCCACCGCCGACCGGGCACCGGTGTCGGAGTCCTCGATCGCGAGGCAGTCGTCCGCGGCCACCTGCAACAGTCGAGCCGCCGTCAGGTAGGGCTCCGGATGCGGCTTGCCCCGGCTGACGCGATCCCCCGTGACCACGGCCTCAAAGGTGCCGGGAGGCAACTGCGCCAGAATCGGGTCCAGGAACCGCGCATAGGACATCGTGACGAGGCCAATGCGCCACCCGGCCGCACCCATCGCGGCCAGCAACTCCACCGCTCCTGGGCGAAACGGCACCCGCTGCCTCAGCAGGGTGAGCACCGAGTCGATCAGCTCCTCGACGATCTCGGCTGGCTCCCGATCGATGCCCGCGTGCTCGCGCAGGTAGCTTGCCGAGTCCAGCAGATCCCAGCCCACGAGGTGGTGGGCATGCTCGTCGCTCCACGTCCCGCCGTACTTCGCGGCCAGCGCATACTCCGAAGCGATCCAGTAGGGCTCGGTGTCGACCAGAGTGCCGTCAAGATCCCAGAGCGCGGCGGCCCAAGGCGCCGGCGCGGACCACGCAGCGCTCACGCGGTCTTGGCGCAGCTCAGTCATCCGGGTCATACCCCAGGTTTGCGGAGAGCCACTTCTCGGCTTGCGGAAGGCTCCAGCCCTTGCGCAGCGCGTAGTCCTCGGCCTGGTCGCGACCGACCCGGCCCACCACGAAGTAGTGAGCTTCGGGATGGGAGAAGTACCAGCCACAGACCGCCGCGCTGGGCCACATGGCCATGGACTCGGTCAGGCGGACCCCGATGCGATCGGTGACGTCGAGGAGCGACCAGAGCTCGGCCTTCTCCGCATGCCCGGGGCAGGCGGGGTAGCCCGGAGCCGGCCGGATCCCCCGGAACCTCTCCCCCAGCAGCGCCGCCGCATCCAGGCGCTCGTCGGGGGCATAACCCCAATGGTCGGTGCGGACCCGCTCGTGCAAGCGCTCGGCAAGAGCCTCGGCGAGCCGATCGGCCAAGGCTTCGATCAGGATTGCGCTGTAGTCGTCCATCGCGGCCCGGAACTCCGCGACCTTTTCGTCCAGCCCGATGCCCGCGGTCACGGCGAAGGCGCCGAGGTGATCGGGCAGGCCGCTGGCCGCCGGAGCCACGAAGTCAGCGAGGCTCTTGTGCGGTACGCCGCTGCGGTGCTCGCCCTGCTGACGCAACTGCGAGATCCGGGTCGACACCTCCGCGCGGCTGTCGTCTGCGTAGACGATCAGGTCGTCGCCCTCGCTCGCGGCGGGGAAGAAGCCAACGACGGCTCGGGCGGTGAGCCACCGCTCGGCCACGATCTTGTCCAGCATGTCCTGCGCATCGGCATACAGTCGGCGCGCGGCAGCGCCCGACTCGGGGTGGTCGAGGAGCTCGGGGAACTTGCCTCGCAGTTCCCAGGCCGCGAAGAACGGCGACCAGTCGATGTAGTCGCGGAGTTCGGCGTTGTCGTAATCGGGGTAGGTCGTGACGCCCCGCCGCTGCGGAGCCGGCGGGGTGTAGCTGCCCCAGTCAAGGACCGGGGCGTTGGCGCGAGCGTCGGCGATCGTCACGAGGGGACGCTCGTTCTTGGCGGCGTGGCGCGCGCGGAGTGCGTCGTAGTCGGCCTTCTGCTCGGCGAGCAGCTGGGTGCGGGAGTCATCTTGCAGGAGCGCGGCCGTGGTGGGCACCGAGCGGCTCGCGTCCTTCACCCAGACCACGGGGCCGTCATAGCGCGGGTCCACCTTGACGGCTGTGTGGGCGCGTGAGGTCGTTGCGCCGCCGATCAGCAGGGGGATGTCGAAGCCCTGGCGCTGCATCTCCCCCGCGACGTTGACCATCTCCTCCAGCGAGGGGGTGATCAGCCCCGACAG
>JBAQXA010000463.1:0-3061 GCA_049299195.1 Nocardioides sp. | reverse complement strand
CTCCCAGACCGCTTGCGTCTGACCGTCGTCATACCGATCGGTGGTGGCGACTTGAGGGAGTTCGGACGTGCTGCGCTCGCGCCGCTTCCAGGGTCGGCGCCACAACGAGTTGCGTTCGTTGATCATGATCCGCCGGACATAGCCGTCGAGGGAGTCGCGCGCTTGCACCTTCTCCCAGGACAGATACAGCTTCGCCATCGCCGTCTGGACGAGGTCCTCAGCGCTGGCATGGTCGCCGGTCAAGAGGTATGCCGTGCGCAGCAGGTGTGCCTGCCGCGCCTGCAGATAGGCGCTGAACTCAGCGTCCCGTGCTGCCTTCTCCACGCATTCCCCCGTCCCGGCGGATCCAGTGACTGTTGCGCCGGCATACGGTGCCGGTGTTGGTCTGGCCATTGTTCCCACCTTCCTCTTGCTCCTAGCCCCCAGACGCGATCTGTGGGAAATAGGTTGCAAAACAGGCGCAACCCACCCGCTCGGCACTGGTGGGTGCGGCCCGGGCTGGTTACCGTGTCCGCCGACGAGTCATTACAGACCGGTCGGTCACGGCCGGGTGAGAGGCAGGGAACAACCATGCAGCAGGTCAAGGCGGTCATCGCCCGCGCCAAGGGCGCACCGGTGGAACTGGTCACGATCAACGTGCCCGATCCGGGTCCGGGCGAGGCGCTGGTCAAGATCGACGCGTGCGGGGTCTGCCACACCGATCTGCACTACCGCGAGGGCGGGATCAACGACGACTTCCCCTTCCTGCTCGGCCATGAGGCCGCCGGCACGGTGGAGGCCATCGGCGAGGGCGTGACCGGCTTGGCGCCCGGCGACTTCGTGATCCTCAACTGGCGCGCGGTCTGCGGCAACTGCCGCTCCTGCCTGCGCGGCGAGCCGTGGTACTGCTTCGCCACCCACAACGCCAAGCAGAAGATGACGCTCGAGGACGGCACCGAACTCTCCCCGGCGCTCGGCATTGGCGCCTTCGCCGAAAAGACCCTCGTCGCGGCCGGACAGTGCACCAAGGTCGACGCGAGCGCCCGCGCGGCCGCCGTCGGGCTCTTGGGCTGCGGGGTGATGGCTGGCCTGGGCGCCGCGATCAACACCGGCAATGTGGGCCGCGGCAAGTCCGTCGCCGTCATCGGTTGTGGTGGCGTTGGCGCGGCCGCGATCGCGGGCTCCGCTCTGGCGGGCGCCTCGACGATCGTCGCGGTCGACATCGACGACCGCAAGCTTGAAGTCGCCAAGTCCATGGGCGCGACCCACACGGTCAACTCCAAGGAGATCGACGCGGTCGAGGGCATCCAGGCCGCGACCGGCGGCAACGGCGCCGATGTGGTGATCGAGGCCGTGGGCCGCCCCGAGACCTACAAGCAGGCGTTCTACGCACGTGACCTGGCCGGCACCGTCGTGCTGGTCGGCGTACCCACGCCGGACATGAAGTTCCCCGACATCCCGCTCATCGACGTCTTCGGTCGTGGCGGCTCGCTGAAGTCGTCGTGGTACGGCGATTGCCTGCCGTCGCGGGACTTCCCGATGTTGGTGGACCTCTATCAGCAGGGCCGGCTCGACCTCGATGCGTTCGTGTCGGAGGAGATCGGCTTGAGCGACGTCGAGGCGGCGTTCGACAAGATGCACCACGGCGACGTGCTGCGCTCGGTCGTCATCCTCTGATGGCGGCACGCGTCGACCACACCGTCACCTCCGGCACCTTCTCCCTCGACGGGCAGACCTTCGAGGTCGATAACAACGTCTGGATCTTTGGCGACGACACCGAGTGCATCGTGATCGATGCGCCGCACTCGGTGGAGGCGATCTTGGCGGGCGTAGGTGATCGCCGGGTGAAGGCGATCGTGTGCACCCACGCCCACGACGACCACGTCCGCGTGGCCCCCGCTTTGCGGGAGGCCACCGGGGCGCCGATCCTGCTGCACCCCGACGATCGGCCGGTGTGGGAGCTGACCCACCCAGATCTGCTCTGGGACGTCGACCTGTCCGACGGCCAGGTGATCGAGGTGGGCGGCTCCGAACTCGTGGTCTTGCATACGCCGGGGCACGCACCCGGTGCCTGCTGCCTCTATTCGGCCGAGCACGGCGTCGTCTTCACCGGCGACACCTTGTTCAACGGCGGGCCTGGCGCAACGGGTCGCTCGTTTAGCGACTACGACACGATCGTCGCCTCGATCCGAGCGAAGCTCTTCGCGCTGCCCGAGGAGACCGTCGTCCACACCGGGCACGGCGACAGCACCACCATCGGTGCTGAGCGGGCCGCACTCGGCTGATTGCGGCCTAGAAGGGGTCGACGAGCAGGGCGGTGCCGACGCCGGCCACCCGGGTCAGGACCACGGTTGCGGTGTTGTCGCCGGTGAGCGCGAGGCGCTTGCGGAGGGCTGCCGGCTCGATGTCGACGCCGCGCTTCTTGATGGTGAGGCTGCCGATGCCTCGCTGTTTGAGCGCGAGCTTGAGCTGCTTCTCGCGGTAGGGGAGTTGCTCCAGCACCCGATAGCTGCGGGCAAACGGTGAGCGATAGGACTTCTCGCTCGTCACGTAGGCGATGTGCGGATCGAGCAGGCCGCCTTCGACTCCGGCCGCAACAGCCGTGACGAGGCCGGCCCGGATCACCGCACCATCCGGCTCGTAAAGGAACCCGCCCACTGGCGCGGTCGGCGGTTCGAGCCCGGCGAAGGGGTCGTCCTCGTCGGTGAGGCTCGCGAGCCCGCCACGACCGATCACGGTGGCTCGGCGGGCGCAGGTCGCCAAGACCGGCGACCACAGCGCGGCCTCCTTGACCTCGCCCGCCACGCTCACCCACTCGGCCTCCACCCCGTCGGGCACCTCGATATGGGGGATGCCGGGGGCCACCTTCGCCACCGCGCGCCCGGTCAGCAGCGCCCGGACGAACTCCCACGACGGGCTCCAGTCGTCGAGGCGGAAGGTGCGCCCGCGGGCGTTGCGCCGCGCGGGGTCGACGAAGGCCGCGCCAAAGGGAGCGACGTCCACCTGCTCCGCGTCGGCGACGCCGGTTGCTCCCGAGAGGCTCAGCGCGTCGAGGTTGGCCTGGGCCATCGCGACCCGGAGC
>JBAQXA010000462.1:0-3695 GCA_049299195.1 Nocardioides sp. | reverse complement strand
TGGGATCCGCGCTGGGCGGCGAGCGGCGTCATCATGTCCACGACTCGCTGCACCACGTCGCGGAGGTCGACCTCGTCGAGGTCGAGGACGGCGGCCCCCGCATCGAAGCGGGAGATCTCCAGGAGGTCACCGAGCAGGCTCTCGAAGCGGTCAAGCTCCACCTGCAGAAGCTCGGCCGCCCGGGCGGCAGAGGGGTCGAAGTCACCCCGGGAATCGTGCAACACCTCACTCGCCATCCGCACGGTAGTCAGCGGCGTACGCAGCTCATGGGACACGTCGGAGACAAAGCGGCGTTGCACCCGGCTGAGCTCCTCCAACTGACGGATCTGGCGCTGCAGGTTGGCCGCCATCTGGTTAAACGAGGTGGCGAGCCGGGCCAGGTCGTCCGAGCCCTTGACCTTGAGCCGCTCGGTGAGCGTCCCGGCCGCCAGCCGCTCCGCACTGCGCCGGGCGAGCCGGATCGGGGTCACCACCTGGCGGGTCACCAGCCAGCCGATCCCCGCGATCAAGACGATCAGCAGGACGCCTGCGGTCAACAGGGCACGGGTGACCAGCGCCAGCGTCTTGCCCTGCTCTTGGAGCGGGTAGAAGTAGTAGAGGGTGTAGGTGCGCCCATCGGCGGGCAGCTTGACCTGGGAGCCGACCACGACCGCCGGCCCGTCGATCAGGGCGGACTCGCTGCCGATAGTGCGTAGGTTTCCGTAGGTCCAGGCGGTCGCCGAAACATTTTCGAAGCGCTCGGCCAGCACGTCGGGCAGGCTCTCGGGGGCAAGCCCGGGGGTATAGATCGTGACCGTGCCGACGCCCGTGGCCACACCGCTCTCGGTGCGGGCGGGGCCGGAGAGCAACACCCCGTAGCCCCGGGCGAGCCCCTGATCGATCATCGGGGTGACCAGGTCGGTGCGCTGCCGGGCCGCGTCCAACTCGTTGCCTTCGGCACTGTCGAGGCGCTCTTGGGCTCGGGCGGTCTCGTTGGCGGTCTCGGCCAAGACGGCGGAGACGCGCGCCTCCAGCAACCCCGTGCGGGTCTGCTGGAGGAGGAACCAGCCCACCGCTGAGACAAACAGGGCGGTCAACACCACGGTGCTGAGCAGCACCCGTGCGGTGATCGAACCCTGCCAGAGGCGGAGGACCACGCGCAGCGGGCCGGTCAGCCGGTGCAGCACCCTAGCCGCCGGCCTTGTAGCCGACACCCCGCACCGTTACGACGACCTCGGGGTTCTCCGGGTCGTGCTCCACCTTGGAGCGCAGCCGCTGGACGTGCACGTTGACCAGGCGGGTGTCGGCGGCGTGTCGATAGCCCCACACCTCCTCCAGCAGCACCTCGCGGGAGAAGACCTGCCAGGGCTTGCGCGCCAAACAGACGAGAAGGTCAAACTCAAGCGGCGTCAGGTTGATCCGCTCGCCCTGGCGGATGACCGCGTGGCCTGCGACGTCGATGCTCAGGTCACCGATCGACAGGGTTTCGGGGCTGGGCTCATCGAAGCGGCGCATCCGCGCTCGGATGCGCGCGACGAGCTCCTTCGGCTTGAACGGCTTGACGACGTAGTCATCGGCTCCCGACTCCAACCCGGAGACGATGTCGAGAGTGTCGGACTTGGCGGTGAGCATCACGATCGGCACGCCGGACTCGGCCCGGATCTGGCGGCATACGTCGATCCCGTCGAGTCCCGGCAGCATCAGGTCGAGCAGCACGAGATCGGGCCGGAAGTCGTGGAAGTCGCTCAACGCCTCGTCGCCGCGCCCGCACACGCGGGTATCGAACCCTTCTTGGCGCAGCACGATCGTCAGCATCTCGGCCAGGCTGGCGTCGTCGTCTACGACCAACACGCGGCCGCGGGTGGCCGACTCCGCTGGGGAACTCACGGGCCTATCGTGCCACTTGTCAGTAGCGGTACAGGTCGGACTTGTAGGGACCGGCGACGTCGACGCCCAGGTAGTCGGCCTGATCGGCGGTGAGTTCGGTCAGTTCCACGCCCAACGACGACAGGTGCAACCGGGCCACTTCTTCGTCGAGATGCTTGGGCAAGACGTAGACACCCACCGGGTAGGCCTCGGGCTTGGTGAACAACTCGATCTGCGCGAGCACCTGGTTGGTGAAGGAGTTGGACATCACGAACGACGGGTGGCCCGTGGCGTTGCCCAGGTTCATCAGGCGCCCCTCGGACAAGACGATGACGCCACGGCCGGTCTCGGGGAACGTGAACAGGTCGACCTGCGGCTTGATGTGCTTGCGCACGATTCCGGGCCAGCGCTCCAACCCGGCCATGTCGATCTCGTTGTCGAAGTGGCCGATGTTGCCGACGATCGCCTGGTGCTTCATGCGGCTCATCTGCTCGGCCGAGACGACGTCCTTGTTGCCGGTCGCGGTGATCACGATGTCGGCGATCGGGAGCACGGCCTCCAGCGTGGTGACCTGGTAGCCGTCCATGGCGGCCTGCAGCGCACAGATCGGGTCGATCTCGGTCACCACAACGCGGGCACCCTGCCCACGCAGGGACTCCGCGCAGCCCTTGCCGACGTCGCCGTAGCCGCAGACGACCGCGACCTTGCCGCCGATCAGGACGTCGGTGGCGCGGTTGATGCCGTCGACCAGCGAGTGCCGGCAGCCGTACTTGTTGTCGAACTTCGACTTCGTCACCGAGTCGTTGACGTTGATCGCCGGGAAGAGCAGCGAGCCTTCGCGGAGCATGTCGTAGAGCCGGTGAACGCCGGTCGTGGTCTCCTCGGTCACACCCCGCAACTCGGCGGCGATCTGAGACCAGCGATCCGTGGACTCGGCCAGCGAGTCGGCCACGACCCCGAAGACGATGGCCTGCTCCGCACTGGCGGCGGCGGCAGGGTCGGGGGCGACGCCGGACTTCTCGGCCTCCACACCCAGGTGGACCAGCATGGTCGCGTCGCCGCCGTCGTCGAGGATCATGTTGGCGAAGCGCGGCGAACCGTCGACATCATCGGGCCACCGAAGGATCTGCTGGGTGCACTCCCAGTACTCCGCCAGCGTCTCGCCCTTCCAGGCGTAGACCGGCACGCCGGCCGGGGCCTCGGGGGTGCCCTCGGGACCCACGACGACCGCTGCGGCCGCGTGGTCCTGGGTGGAGAAGATGTTGCAGGAGGCCCAACGCACCTCGGCGCCCAGGGCAACCAGCGTCTCGATCAAGACGGCTGTCTGCACGGTCATGTGGAGCGAGCCGGCGATGCGGGCCCCCGCCAACGGCCGAGTCTCGGAGTACCTCGCACGCATTGCCATCAGGCCGGGCATCTCGTGCTCGGCCAGCATGATCTCGGTGCGGCCGAAGTCGGCCAGATTGATGTCTGCGACCTTGTAGTCCATGCGGCAACGTCCCTCTGCGCTCATCGCTTCCGCTCATCCGGCGCGGAGGGCGCCGGGGCGTCGTTGAATCAGGCTAACTGCAGCGGGTCGGTGGGAGAGAATCCTCGAGAACGGCTCAGCGGGCGGTCCGTCACTCGGCGACGAGCCCCAATCGGAGGTATTCCGCGGCGTAGTTGCCGGTCAGAACCAAGGATGCATAGCGGGCCACCTCGTGCGGCGCGTCGGTGGTGACGGCCTCGCAGCGCACACCGGCTGCCGCCGCAGCCGCCTGGAGCCGACCGCTGCGTTCGCGGACGAAGGCATCCTCGGCACCGTCGTCGAGGATCAGCAGGAGCGGCCGGCGCTCGGAGCCACCCGGGGC
>JBAQXA010000461.1:0-1626 GCA_049299195.1 Nocardioides sp. | reverse complement strand
GGCTCGGGGGGATCCCACGGCGTGAACGCATCCGGCTGCCCCCACACCTCGACGCCGAAGTCGCGAACCCCGGCTGGGAGCGGTGTGGCGAACCGAGTCGCCAATGGGTGCAGGGCGCACGCCACGACGTGGCGGCCGCCGGTCGCCTGATGGTCGTTGAGGGTGTCTGGGCCGCACACCACTACGCGTGCGGCGTCGCGGGCTGCCGCTCGCTCCTGCGCGTGCGACTCCGCCTCCACCACGACGCCCAGGCTCCAGGCCGCGGCCGCAAAGATCGCGCTCATCCAGTGGCAGGGGAGGTCGACCCCAAGCGACTCACCGCGCTCGAGGTCCAGCTCTTCGGTCAGGTACGACGCGGTCTTGGCCACCCAGTTGTCGAACGTCGCGCCGGAGAGTTCGGTGCGTTCGCCGGTGCCCTGGTCGTAGTAGGTCAGCAACGGACGAGCCGCCGCGGAGCGACGGAGGACGCCTAAGGCCTCCGGGACCGTGCTCACCAAGGATCCGAGCTCTCGAGCAGGATCAGACGGCGTCGGGCTCGGGAGAGTCGAAGTAGGGGTACTTCTCCATGAAGGAGACCAATGCCTCGCCGCTGACCTCGGAGCAGTACTGGAACGCCCCGACCTGCTGGCCGGTGGCGCCTTCACCGACGCCACCTACCGACCAGTGGGTCATAGCGACGTGCTGGCCCTTGGGGAAGGGTGCCCCATCGCTGCTGAGCCAGGGGGCCGCCTTGAACTTCAGCCGCAGGTCCTTGGTGCCCGTCTGCTTGCGGGCGATGCCCTGGAGGATCTGCATCTGGGCGTCGTTCTTGGCCGTGGTCTCGTCGTACCAAAGGATCGTGTAGCCGTGCTCCAAGTTGTGCATCAGTCGACCCAGCGGCGGGCGATCGGAGGCGGTGTAGATCTTGCGCTCCATGCCCTCCCACACCGGGTAGTGCGCGCCGAAGGCGGGCGGGGAGTCGGTGATCATCAGGGCCGTGCCCTCATCGACGTGCTCCTGGTTGCCGGTGGCCGGCTTGGTGGTGATCTCGCCACAGACCGACGCCGGAGCGCCGATATCGGCCAGCGCGACGTCGTCCCACTTGCGCAGTTCGCTGCGCGACTTCAGCGGGCCGTAGGCCGCCGCCACCACGATCGCGAGGGCGATCAGTCCGCACACTCCCACGATGAGGAAGTTGCGCCGGCGGTCGGCGGACTTGGTCTCGGCCTTCATGGCGTCGAGGACCGCGCGGCGGTCGTTCTTCTTCGGCTTGTCGGCGGGGGGCGTGCTCACGGGGGGAGTCTACGGGCCATCGGGGCGAAGACGGGTGCCGGTTGCGGTGGTCACGCTGTGCCACCCGCAGGCGTGGGCCATCGCGGCCAGCGGATCGGCGTCCTCCGGTGGGCCGTCGAGTTCGATCGTGGGGGATGCCTCGGCTCCGATCCGGGCCTGCCAGCCGAGGCTGCGCAGCGCCGCAAGCATCTCGGCGACGCTCGCCGGAGCGCCGAACTGCGGCCTACTGCTCGGGTCGCCTCGGAGCGCGGCGAGCACGGCCTCGCGGGCGCCGAGGCCGAACCACTCGGCGGTGATCGGCCGCTGCAGCGCCCGGCCGCCCGGCCCCGCTTGTCCCGCGGGCAGGACGAGATC
>JBAQXA010000460.1:0-2078 GCA_049299195.1 Nocardioides sp. | reverse complement strand
GGACGGCACCTTCGCCATGGTCTCCGGCTTCGCGGCCGGCACCGCCTTGGTCCAAGCCCCAGAGATCGCCGCGCTCGCCTTCACCGGCTCCCAGCGCGGCGGGATGGCGTTGTGGCGCGCGGCCGCGGAGCGCGAGGTTGTCATCCCGGTGTATGCCGAGATGGGCACCGTCAACCCGGTAGTGGTCACCCGGGCGGCCGCTCACGCACGGGCCGAAGCGGTGGCGAGTGGCTATGTCGGCTCCTTCACCTTGGGGATGGGCCAGTTCTGCACGAAGCCCGGCCTGCTGCTCGTGCCCGCGGGCAGCGGGCTGGCTGCCTTGGTCGGGCAGGCGTTGACCGACGCCGCCCCGGCTGGCTGGTTGCTCACCGACGGCATCGCGGCCGGCTACGCCCAAGGGCTCGGCGAGCTCACGGGCGCCGGGGCGACTGTGCTGGCGGAGATCACCGCCCCGGGTGGCGGTGGGTCGACTGGGTCGACCGCCGGGTGGGCCGCGGGTGCGCGAGCACTCGGCGTACCGGCTGGGTTGATCCAGCGCGGCAGCCGCCTCACCGAAGAGTGCTTCGGCCCCGTCGGGCTGGTGACCGAATATGCCGACGACGCCGAGCTTGCCGCACTGCTGGCAGCACTCCAGGGCACGTTGGCGGCCTGCGTCATGGCCGAGCCGGACGACCCGCAGCTTCCGGACTTGCTCGAGCAACTGACTCCGCTCGCCGGCCGGGTTGCGGTTAACGACTGGCCGACCGGCGTGGCCTTCCGCTGGGCCCAA
The DNA here is from genome assembly GCA_049299195.1 of Nocardioides sp. Taxonomy (GTDB): domain Bacteria; phylum Actinomycetota; class Actinomycetes; order Propionibacteriales; family Nocardioidaceae; genus Nocardioides. The sequence goes on along the minus strand of JBAQXA010000460.1, from coordinate 1,309 downwards.
CAACACGGGGGCCCGTGGCCGGCGACGACCGTGCCGTCGGCCACCTCAGTGGGCGCCGCCGCGCTGGATCGATTCACCCGCCCGGTCACCTATCAGAGCGTCCCCGACGCAGCGCTGCCGCCGACGCTTCAGGCGGCCAACCCGTGGGGGCTGCCCCGGCGGGTCGACGGCGCGTGGGTGTCGGCATGAGCACCGAGCCGAGTGCTGCCGATCGGCCGCCGCTCGACGGTGTGCTGGTGGCCGACTTCAGTCGCGTGCTGGCCGGGCCGATGGCGACGATGATGCTCGCCGACCTCGGCGCTGAGGTGGTCAAGGTCGAGCGACCCGGCACGGGCGACGACACCCGCGCGTGGGGTCCGCCCTGGACGACGCAGTCCGGCGGCACGTCGGCGTCGTACTTCGAGTGCGTCAACCGGTCCAAGCGCAGCGTCGCCTGGGACCTCGGCGACGCGGACGACCGAGCGGCCGCGCTGGAGTTGATCGCGCGGGCCGACGTGTTGGTCGAGAACTTCAAGACCGGCGCCCTGGACCGCCTCGGCCTGGGCTATGCCGCGTTGGCCGAGCTGAACCCGCGGCTCATCTATTGCTCGATCACCGGTTTTGGCAGCGGCGCGGGCGCCGACCTCCCCGGCTATGACTTCGCGGTGCAGGCGGTCGGGGGGCTGATGTCGATCACCGGGCACCCCGACGCCGACGGCGGCGAGCCGACGAAGGTTGGCGTCGCGCTCGTCGACGTGCTGACCGGCAAGGACGCCGTGATCGGGATCCTGGCGGCGTTGGCCGAGCGGGAGCGAAGCGGTCGGGGGCAACACATCGAGGTCAACCTGCTCTCGTCGCTGCTCGGGTCGCTGGTCAACCAGGCCGCAACGACGCTGACCACCGGGGTCAGCCCAGGCCGGCTCGGCAATCAGCACCCGTCCATCGCGCCGTATGAAACCGTGCGCTGCCGCGATGGTCGCCTCGTCGTGACGGTGGGCAACGACCGCCAGTTCGCGGCGATGACCACGGTGCTCTTCGGCGCCGACGGTGGCGAGATCGCGGCGGATCCGAGGTTTGCCACCAACGGCGCCCGGGTTGCCCACCGCGCCGAACTGATCGACATCTTGGAGGCCGCGCTCGTTGAGCGCGATGCCGCGGAGTGGGCTGGCCTGCTTGCGGCTGCGGGCGTGCCGTGCGGGGAGGTCAACGACATCGTCGGGGCGATCGAACTGGCCGACGGGCTCGGGCTCGCTCCGACCGTCGACCTCGGTCCCGGTCACCCGCGGCAGATCCGACACCCGATCACCTGGGGGCGCAGCCCGCTGCGCCC
>JBAQXA010000459.1:0-21909 GCA_049299195.1 Nocardioides sp. | reverse complement strand
CCCTGACTCAGCTTGCCACCGACGCGCACGTGCTGGTCAACGCGGTTAACCCGACGTCCTACACCCGGTGGGCCCGGGAGTGGCCACCGATGTCGGCGGCCTTTCTGACGGCCGCCGCCCGGACGGGAGCCGGACTGTTGACGGTCTCCAATCTCTATGGCTACGGGCCGCAACCCGGAGTCCTGTCCGAGTCCACCCCGCTGGCGGCGACCGGCACCAAGGGGCGAGTCCGCGCCCAGATGTGGGAAGACGCGTTGGCGGCTCATCGGCGTGGCGAGGTCCGGACCACCGAGGTGCGCGCCTCGGACTATTTCGGTGCTGACTCCCGACGACAGATGAGCTTCCTCAACGACTTCCTATTGCGACCCCTGGCCGCCGGGAAGGTGGCCCGGCCGCCGATGGGCAACCTGGACGCCCCGCACTCGTGGACCTACCTGCCCGACATCTCGCGTCTCGCGGCGGCTCTTGCCGATCGGGTGGCCGACGATGCGATTTGGGGTCGGGCCTGGCACGTGCCGACGGCGCCGGCCCGCTCGCTACGGGAAGTGGCTGGCGACCTCGCCGCCCTCGGCCTGGTCGACTCACCGCGGGTGCGCCTGATGCCGCGGTCGCTGATGCGGCTGGCTCGCGTGGTGCCGCTGATCGGCGAGTTGGAGGAGACGGCCTACCAGTTCGAGCGCCCCTTCGTGCTGGACTCCCAAGCAGCCCAACGCGAGCTCGGCCTGGCGCCCACGCCGTGGGCTGATGCCCTGACTGAGACGTGGCAGGGCTTCGCGGGGACGAGCGGTGGAGGTGTGATCGCGGCCTGATCCGCCCGCACAGCAGGGCCGATGGCGCCTCGGCGCCGCTACGGTATGCCGGTGAGTGACCACGAGAGTGAGCAAACGGCCGTCCCGACCACGTCATCGGCGACGGTCCCCGCCCATGTCAGCGCGGAGGACTATGCCGAGGTCCTGGAGGGTCGCGCCGACATGGTGGCGGAGGCTGCGGCCGAGGTGAAGGAGCCTGTCGCGCGGGTCGCGGATGCCGATGCCGATGGTGTGCCGGTGCGGATCTACGTGCCCGAGGCGCCTCGGGGCACGCTGCTCTATCTCCACGGCGGCGGGTTCGTCTTTGGCAGTCCCACGACCCACGACGGCTTCATCCGCCGCCTGGCCAACCGCACCCACTACGCGGTCTGCGCGGTCGACTACCGGCTCGCCCCCGAACACCCTTACCCGGCCGCAGTCGACGACACCGAAACGGCCGCCGAGTGGTGGGCGGCTCACGCCGGGGACTTCGGGCTCGATCCGGGCGCCACGGTGCCGCTCGGGGACTCGGCGGGCGCAGCGCTGGCGCTCGGCCTGACCTTGCGCCACCCCGGTCGCTATCGCACCCAGGTGCTCGTCTATCCCTTTGTCGACCCGTCGATGGACAGCTACGACCGCGACCTTGTCGACCCGGACCTCGACCTGGAGGCGTGTGAGTGGTTCTGGGCCAACTACGCCCCCGATGCCACGCGGCATACCGAGGTGGACCTCGATCCGCTGCGCGCGGACAGCTTCGCCGGGCAACCCGCGACCCTCATCCAGCTGGCCCAGGACGACGTCTTGGTCCCGACGGCCCACGACCTCTCCCGGCGAATGTCGGACGCCGGTGTGGGCGTGACGCTGCGGACCTATGCGGGTGTGGGGCACGGGTTCTGGCGGCGCGACAACGACGCTGCCGAGGCTGCGCTCGCGGACATCGCGGCCTATCTCGAGACCGGCACCCTGGCGTAGCGACGCCTGGCCAGGGGAGCTGAGACAATGCCGCCCATGCGCGTCCATCTAGGTTCTGATCACGCCGGCCTCGAACTCAAGGCGCACCTTGCTGCCGTGCTGACCGATGACGGCCACGAGGTCGTCGACCACGGCCCGTTTGTCTATGACGCGCTCGATGACTATCCGGTCTTCTGCCTGCGGGCCGCGGCCGCGGTCGCAGCGGAGCGGAGCGCGGGCGCAGACAGTCTCGGCGTTGTCATTGGGGGCTCAGGCAACGGTGAGCAGATTGCGGCCAACAAGGTGGCTGGCATTCGGTGTGCGCTGGCCTGGTCCGAAGACACCGCCCGCCTGGGGCGCGAACACAACGACGCCAACGTCGTCTCCGTGGGTGGCCGGATGCACACGCTCGCGGACATGACCCACTTTGTGCGGGTCTTCCTCGCCACGCCCTTCTCCGGCGACGAGCGTCACGAGCGCCGGATCGCCCAGCTAGGCGCCTACGAGCGCGGTGAAGGGCTCCCGCCACTGCCCGAATCTGCCCGCGGACTCGGGCCGGACCTCTGAGCAAGTCCCGCGGTTTGGCCGCCCGAAACCCGTAGAGTGACCCCAACCGTCGCCGGTGCCGCCGGTGAGCCGCCATGTCTCGCCGCCAGGCGAGCCCAGCCGATGCAATAGCCCGCCCAGCAAACCGACCCCCAGCAAACCGACCCCCAGCAAACCGACCCCCAGCAAACTGACCCAGCCAGCCAACACGTAAGGCCCACCCCCGTGAGTAACGCCAGCCTGTTCACTGTGCTCGCCTCCCGGCGACGCGCGCTGGCGACCACGTGGCGGCATATGCGGGCCGATTCGCGGATGCTGCTGGCGCTCGTCGGCATCACCGTCGCCTTCGGACTCGCCGTGATGACGCAGCGGACCGTGCCGATCTCGGTCCTGGTGTTGCCGCTGGTCATGGGCAGTGTGTTGATCGGCCCCCGCGAGCTGCCCTGGTTCACCGTCTTCCTGCTCACCGTCGTCACCGCCACCGTGCCGTTCGAGACGATGACCGGACGCACCGTCTTGCAGGTGCTGCTCCTGTTCGTCTTGGGCCTGATCGTGCTGCTCGGCTCGTTTCGGCGCAGCCGCCTGGGCGTGGCCGGGTCTCGCGGCGAGCAGATGTTCGTCGACCTCCGCGACCGGATCCTGTCGCGGACCGGGCTGCCCGAGGTCCCCGCCGGCTGGCACGCCGAATCGGAGCTGCGCTCCGCCGGCGGCACCCCCTTCGCGGGCGACTTCGTGGTCTCCTCTCGCGCCGGCAGCCGACTCAACGTCGCCGTGGTCGACGTCTCCGGCAAGGGTGAGGACGCCGCCACCCGCGCGCTCCTGCTCACCGGAGCCTTCGACGGCATCCTGGGCGCGGTCGCGCCCGGTGACTTCCTCGACGCGGCCAACGCCTACCTCTTGCGCCAGGACTGGGAGGAGGGCTTCGCGACCGCTGTCCACCTCACCATCGATCTCGACGACGGCTCCTTCGAGATGCGCACCGCCGGCCATCCGCCCGCCGTGCACTTCGGTGCCGGCTCGGGGCGCTGGGGGCTCAACGAAGAGCACGGGCCGGTGCTCGGTCTCATCGAGGGCTATCACTACGAGCCCGTCCGAGGCCGGATGCGCAGCGGAGACGCCATGCTGCTCTACACCGACGGGCTGGTGGAGAACAAGGGCCGCGACATCATGCTGGGCATCGACAAGATGATCGGTCGCGCCGAGCGGCTGCTGCAGAGCGGCTTCGAAGGCGGCGCTCGGCGACTCGTCGAGGCGCTCGGCTCACCCGACGACGACCGAGCCCTGATTTTGATCCACCGGCGCTAGCGGACCGCCCGCGGTGAGCGGGCGTCGTACGTCTGGTTGCGGGGCCGTCCGGTTTGGGGATCGGGGGAGTCGATGTGGGAGGATCACCCGGTTGAGAGCTCCGGCTCGAGGCGCGCGGATGTAGCTCAATGGTAGAGCCCCAGTCTTCCAAACTGGCTACGCGGGTTCGATTCCCGTCATCCGCTCCAAGCGGTCCGAGAGGGCGGCTTGACGGGGCGTAGCGTAGTGGCTAGCGCGCCTGCTTTGGGAGCAGGAGACCGCAGGTTCGAGTCCTGTCGCCCCGACCGATCCCGGTCCATCGAATGCAACACCCCTGAGGAGAGAACACGTGAAGAGCGCCGTCGAGACGATGAGCCCCACCCGAGTGAAGCTCACCGTCGAGGTGCCCTTCGAGGAGCTCAAGCCGAGCCTCGACGCGGCCTACCGAACCATCGCCAAGCAGATCAACGTCCCCGGCTTCCGGCGTGGCAAGGTGCCGCCGGTGGTCATCGACCGCCAGGTTGGCCGCGGTGCCGTGTTGGACGAGGCGATCAACGATGTGCTGCCGCGCAAGTACGCCGAGGCGCTGAGCGAAAACAACCTGCGCCCCGTTGCCCAGCCCGAGGTCGAGGTCACCCGCTTCGAGGACCACGAGGCGCTGGAGTTCACCGCCGAGGTCGACGTGGTGCCGCCCTTCGAGCTGCCTGAGCTCGACGGGATCGAGGCCGAGGTCGAGGACTTCCCGGTCAGCGACGACGACATCACCACGCAGCTTGATTCGCTGCGGCAGCGGTTCGGCAGCCTCAAGGCTGTGGAGCGCGCGGCGGCCGACGGCGACTTCGTGACCATGGACCTGGTCGCTACTCAAGACGGCGAACCGGTCGAAGGCGCCGAGCTGTCCGGGATGTCCTACCAGGTCGGTCGCGGCGGCATGCTCGACGGACTCGACGAGGCGTTGACAGGCATGAGCGCGGGTGAGGAGAAGACCTTCGACTCCGAGCTCGTGGGCGGCGATCTGATCGGCGAGCCGGTGCAGGTCCGCGTGACTGTGGGCGGCGTACAGGAGCAGGAACTGCCCGCGCTCGACGACGAGTTCGCCCAACTGGCCTCAGAGTTCGACACCGTGGCGGAGTTGACCGACGACGTGCGCGAGCGGCTCGGACGCGGCAAGCGGCTGGAGCAGGCTGCCGCGGCCCGCGACGCGGTGCTGCAGAAGGTGCTTGACGCCGTCGAGATCCCGCTGCCGGAGAGCATCGTCACCGACGAGCTCAACGCCCGTCGCCAAAACCTCGAGCAGCAACTCGGCTATGCGGGTCTCACGATGGACAGCTACCTCGAGGGCGAGGGTCTAACCATCGAAGAGTTCGAGGCCGACCTGGCCCGCCGGGTCAATGACGCGGTGGCCGCCCAGTTCGTGCTCGACAAGATCGCCGAGGACGCCGACTTCCAGATCGGGCAAGAAGAACTCACCCGGCACATGATCATGCGGGCCCAGCAGCAGGGTCAGGATCCGCAGGAGTTCGTCAACCACATGGTCGAGCACAACCACCTGCCGGAGTTGGTGGCCGAGATTCGTCGCGGCAAGGCCCTGGCGAGCCTGGTGGAGAAGGCCGTGGTCAAGGATGCCGCCGGCAACGTGGTGGACCTGGCCAACCTGCGTCCCGATGGTTCCCTCGGCGATCCCGCCGAGTCCGCGGACACCGACGCCGACGACTGACCCCTAAGGCCGGGGAGGCGGCGCCAAATCCGCTGTTGGCGAACAGGTGGCGTGACTCCTCGTTGATGTCGGTCGGTCGGGCTAGGGTCGGCTCCGTGAACACACTGTCTAGTCACGAGATGAATGGCGGCCCGATGCCCGCCGCCCTCGACGACCACATCTATCAACGGCTCCTCCGCGAGCGCATCGTCTTCCTCGGCAGCGAGGTCCGCGACCAGAACGCCAACGCGATCTGCGCGCAGTTGTTGCTGCTGTCTGCTGAGGATCCCGAAGCCGACATCTTCTTGCACATCAACTCCCCGGGCGGCTCTGTCACCGCGGGGATGGCCATCTACGACACGATGAACTACATCCCCAACGATGTGGCCACCGTGGCGATGGGCTTGGCCGCCTCGATGGGCCAGTTCTTGTTGTGCGCTGGCACCAAGGGCAAGCGCTACGCGCTCCCGCACGCGCGGATCATGATGCACCAGCCCTCCTCGGGCATGGGCGGCTCCGCGTCCGACATCAAGATCCAGGCTCAGCAGTCGCTGCACGTGAAGAAGATCCTGACCGAGCTGATCGCCGTACACACCGGACAGAGCATCGAGCAAGTCACCGCCGACGCCGACCGAGACCGCTGGTTCACCTCCGAAGAGGCCCACGAGTACGGCTTCATCGACAAGGTCATCACCAGCGCCCGTGAGGCCTCCGACTCCGGCCGACCCGCCCACCACAAGGACTGACTCTGATGAACTACTACATCCCTCAGTGGGAGGAGCGGACGTCCTACGGGTTCCGCCGCGTCGACCCCTACACCAAGCTCTTCGAGGACCGGATCATCTATCTCGGGACCCCGATCAGCGACGAGGTCGCCAACGCGGTGATCGCTCAGTTGCTCTGCCTGCAGTCGATGAACCCCGACCAGGACATCAGCATCTACATCAACTCACCGGGCGGCTCCTTCACGGCGCTGACCGCGATCTACGACACGTTGCGCTTCATTCGCCCCGACGTGCAGACCGTGTGCATCGGCCAGGCCGCCTCGGCGGCGGCGATCCTGCTTGCCGCCGGCGCCCCCGGCAAGCGCTTGGCGCTGCCCAATAGCCGGATCCTGATCCACCAGCCCTACACCGAGGGCACGTTTGGTCAGACCTCCGACATCGAGATCCAAGCCAACGAGATCCTGCGCATGCGTGAGCTGCTGGAGAAGATGATCAGTGATCACTCCGGCAGGTCGATCGAAGAGGTGAGCCGCGACATCGAACGCGACAAGATCCTCACCGCCGAGGCCGCCGTCGAATACGGCTTGATCGACTCGATCCTTGAGTCGATGAAGACGACGCCCGCCTAGTTTTTCTCCAAGCCGACCTGTCCTCGTGTCCCCCCTCCGGCAGGGGGTGACACGGGGTACGGTCGGATCTTGGTTGGCTAGTTAGTGATCGCAAGATCGTGGTTGACCGGCACACCAGGCCGGATGAGGCAGCAAGCGAAAGGACTCCCGTGGCACGCATCGGTGACGGAGGCGAGTTGCTGAAGTGTTCCTTCTGCGGCAAGAGCCAAAAGCAGGTCAAGAAGCTGATCGCCGGCCCGGGTGTCTACATCTGCGACGAGTGCATCGACCTCTGCAACGAGATCATCGAAGAGGAGCTCAGCGTCGGTGAGGACGTCAGCCTCGATGAGCTGCCCAAGCCGCGGGAGATCTTTGAGTTCCTCAACGCCTATGTGATCGGCCAGGAGCAGGCCAAGAAGTCGTTGGCCGTGGCCGTCTACAACCACTACAAGCGGGTGCAGTCCGGCCTCGCGACGATCTCCGGCAAGCACTCCAAGGAGGAGGCAGTCGAGGTCGCCAAGTCCAACATCTTGCTGATCGGGCCGACCGGCTGCGGCAAGACCTATCTCGCCCAGACTCTTGCCCGGATGCTCAATGTGCCGTTTGCCATCGCCGACGCCACGGCCCTCACCGAGGCCGGCTATGTCGGTGAGGACGTCGAGAACATCCTGCTCAAGCTGATTCAAGCGGCCGACTACGACGTCAAGAAGGCCGAGACCGGCATCATCTACATCGACGAGATCGATAAGGTCGCCCGCAAGGCCGAAAACCCCTCCATCACCCGCGATGTCTCGGGCGAGGGCGTGCAGCAGGCCCTGCTCAAGATCCTGGAGGGCACGACCGCCTCGGTGCCGCCGCAGGGTGGCCGCAAGCATCCGCATCAGGAGTTCATCCAGATCGACACGACCAACGTGCTCTTCGTTGTGGGCGGGGCCTTTGCCGGCCTCGAACACATCGTCGAGCAGCGCGTGGGCAAGAAGACGCTCGGGTTCACCGCCGAGGTGCGTGGCGAGGCAGAGCGGCAGGCCGAGGATCTGCTCGCCCAGGTCCGGCCGGAGGACCTCACGAAGTTCGGCCTGATCCCGGAGTTCATCGGTCGACTGCCGCTGATTGCCAGCGTGAGCAAGCTCGATCAGGAAGCGCTGGTGCAGATCCTGACCGAGCCCCGCAACGCGCTCGTCAAGCAGTACCAGAAGCTGTTCGAGCTCGACGGGGTCGACCTAGAGTTCACCGAGGAGGCCGTCCAAGCGATCGCCACCAAGGCGCTCGAGCGGGGCACCGGAGCGCGTGGGTTGCGCGCGATCATCGAAGAGGTGCTGCTCCACGTCATGTACGAGGTGCCCTCGCGCGGTGACATCGCCAAGGTGGTCGTCACCGGCGGAGTCGTCGCCGAGGAGGAGTCGCCGACGCTGATTCCTCGCGATTCTGAGGAAAAGAAGCGCCGCTCCGCCTAGCCTCTGCGGGTGCCTGCTTGAGCCCGGTGCACCCAGTTCCGCGAGACGCCATTTTCCGGAAGTGCCCTCTGAAATAGCTCTTCCGGATCAGTTACGAAATGGTCCGGAAATGGTTCGTCCTGAGCTTGGCAAAACCGTCCCAACGGGAGACACTGGTCTGGTCCTGTCCCCTGGGTGAATTGACTTCCAATGACCGCAGCGCCGCATCGCCTGCCACTGATGGCCTTCGCCTCAGTGTCGTTGGTGTGCACGTTTGCCGTCGGAAACTCCCTGGGGTGGAGCCTGGACACCGCCAACACCGAGGTGGCCATCAGTGCGCCGGTGAAGGCGAAGACCGATGGGGAGCGGAGCCCAGAGGGCGCTGTAGTCCTCCCGCAGGTGAGCCCCGACTCCGTGGCCCAGCCGATCTATAACGGTCAGTCCGGCATCCAGCCGATCGCAGCCAACGACCCGAGCTCGCTCCCGGCGCAGACCTACCCGGCCAACGTTCCATTGGGGCCGCCGCTGCCTCCGGGCACGGCCGGCGCTGCTGGTGGCGACGATGACTCAACCGGTCCCGCACCCTCCCCGGCACCGACGACGGCGCCTCCGTCCTCGCCGCCGAGCGACCCCTCACCGACTCCCGGTGACGACGAGACCACGCCGCCTTCAGACGACTCCGGCGAAGACGACATTCCGGAGACCGAGGACGACGGCGTCTTGACCTACGACGATCTCGTCGACCCCGGTGCACCGGGCAGCGAGTCCGGTGGATCGACTGAGAAGGTCAGCGAGTCCGCAGTCACCGAGTGACCCGGGCGCGTCGGCTCCGTGTGGGCCACGATCTTAGGGCTGCCACTTAAGCGAATCGCCCACATGTGCTGAGCGCGGCGGCTAGTGTCCCGGACATGAATATTTCCCGCCGTCTGCTCCTGTCGCTCTCGGGTGTGGTTGCCGGGGGTCTGCTCACCTCCACTGTCTTCGCTCCTGTCGTGCTTGCAGCGACCCCGCCCTCCACACCGTGGACGTGGGGTGGCAACACCTTCGGTGAGCTTGGCCAGGGCAACATCGTGGCCGATCCCGTGCCCGGGCCCGTGCTCAACCTCGCTGATGTCACCGACATCCACGGCGGGCGTGAGCATGTGGCCGCGCTCCGCTCGGACGGGACCGTCTGGACCTGGGGGAGCAACAAGCAGGGTCAGATCGGCATCGGCGGTTCGGTCAACCAGCCGACCCCTGTGCGGGTCGCGTCACTGAGCGGCATCACTGCCGTCGAGACGGGCCACAATCACAGCCTGGCGTTGAAGTCGGACGGCACGGTGTGGGCCTGGGGGCTCAACACCGACGGCCAACTCGGCGACGGCACCCTGACCATCCGGCGTACGCCGATCAAGGTCACGGGGCTGACCGACGCGGTGGCCATCGCTGCCGGGCGCAACATGAGCTATGCCATTCGCGCCAACGGCACCGTCGTCGGGTGGGGCCGCAACGCGGAAGGTCAGATGGGTGACGGCACCACGACGCGCCGACTCACGCCGGTGCAGGTGGGTTCACTGACCAACGTCGTCGCGATCGCCGGCGGCCGCGACCACGGCCTCGCCGTGCGCACCGACGGCACGGTGTGGGCCTGGGGCCACAACGCCTACGGCCAGGTCGGTGACGGCACGCTGGTCAACAAGACCTCCCCGGTGCAGGTGCTCACCGGCGCCACCGACGTCATCGCCGGAGCCCACCACTCCTACGCGCTGCGTACCGACGGCCGAGTCTCGGCGTGGGGCCGCAACTATCGAGCCAACCTGGGCGACGGCACGACCGTGACGCGTCGGTCCCCGGTCTACGTGCTGGGTGTCAGCAACGCGATCTCGATCGGCTCCGGCCGTGACCACGGCCTGGCGGTCATCGCCGGCGGCACCCTCAAGGCTTGGGGAGCCAACGCCTATGGGCAGCTCGGCGACGGCACCCTGGTGAATCGCAGCACGGCGATCACGGTCCCCGGCGTTTCCAACGCGGTCAAGGCCGGCGGCGGCGGTGCGCAGTACTCCGTGATCCTCGTCGGCAACTAGCTCTCGGCCGCGAGGCTCAGGAGGGCGTCGCCACCCGGAGCCTGGCGCAAGCGCCACAAGCGCGCGCTACGAACGCTTACGGCTGTGGATTGCCCGTCTGAGCAGCCATAAGCGTGCGCTGCGAACGCTTGTGGCTGCTCGCTGCCCGGCCCAGCCACCCCTGGACGCCGAACCGGTCGGTCAGGCGGGGGTGTCGGCTGCGATGTCGGCGGCGACCCGGAGCTCGGTGGCGCTGTCATCCACCGTGAAGACGAAGTCACCGGTGATCTTCCCGGCATTGCGGAGGTCGAACTCGGCCGCACGGGCTCCCTCGACCAGCGCTGCGGGGCCGATCACCTCGACCCGAGAGAGCGGCGTACGCATCGACACTTGCGCTGCGGACTTGGCTCCGCGGATGCCGGTGAGAGCAGCGGACACTCCGGTGAGCAGCGCGGCGTCGCCCGGCGCCTCGATCCCGGCGGCGGTCGGCCACTGGGCGCGATGGATCGAGCCAGCCTGCCACCACGACCACACCTCTTCGGTGACGTAGGGCAAGAACGGCGCCAACAGCCGCAAGGTCGTGTGCAGTGCACAGGCCAGCGCGGCCTGGGCAGACTGGGTCGCCGGGCCGCCCGCTTCGTCGTAGGCGCGCTCCTTGACGAGCTCGAGGTAGTCGTCGCAGAACTCCCAGAAGAACTTCTCGGTGACTTCGAGCGCCGAGGTGTAGTCGTAGGCGTCGAAGGCCGCGGTGGCTGCTCGGCAGGTCTCGAGCAGGCGAGTGAGCAGCGCCAAGTCGACGGCTTCGGTGACCCGCTCGGGGTCCGGATCGACCGCGCCGACTGAGCCGAGCACGAACTTGGAGGCGTTGAGCACCTTCATCGCCAACCGGCGCCCGACCTTCATCTGGGACTCATCGAAGGGGGAGTCGAGGCCGGGCCGGGCGATCGAGCAGCGCCAGCGGACCGCGTCGGCGCCGAACTTCTCCAGGATCTCGGTGGGGACCACGACGTTGCCCTTGGACTTCGACATCTTCTTGCGATCGGGGTCGACGATGAAGCCGGACAGCATCGCGTGGCTCCACGGCACGACGTGGTTCTCGAAGTGGGCACGGACCACGCGCCCGAAAAGCCAGGTGCGGATGATGTCGTGCGCCTGGGTGCACAGGTCCATCGGGAAGACGCGCTGCCACAGGTCGGCATCGTCGAGCCAGCCGCCGGCGATGTGCGGGGTGAGCGAAGAGGTCGCCCAGGTGTCCATCACGTCCGGGTCGCCGATGAAGCCGCCGGGCTTGCCGCGCTGCTCCTCGTCATACCCCCCGGGGGCGTCGGTGGAGGGGTCGACGGGGAGATCGGCCTCACTCGGCATGAGGGGGTGGTCGTAGTCGGGTTCGCCTTCGTGGTTGAGGGCGTACCAGACCGGGAAGGGGATGCCGAAGAAGCGCTGGCGGCTGATCAGCCAGTCGCCGTTGAGGCCGCCCACCCAGTTGTCGTAGCGGTGCCGCATGTGGGCGGGCAACCACGTGATCTCGCTGCCGCGCTCGACGAGGTCGCCGCGCAGGTCGGCGTCGCGCCCGCCATTGCGGATGTACCACTGGCGGGTGGAGACGATCTCGAGGGGCTTGTCGCCCTTCTCGTAGAAGTTCGCCTTGCGGCTGGTGGGCGTCGGCTCGCCGTCGAGGTCGCCGCTCGCGCGCAGCAGGGCAACCATCGCTTCGCGAGCAGAGAACGCCGTCTTGCCGGCGAGTTCGGCGTAGGCCGCCGAGGCATCCGAGCCGGACAGCCACTCGGGGGTTTCGCGGTGCAGTCGACCGTCACGGCCGACGACGGTGCGCACCGGCAGGTTGAGCTCGCGCCACCAGATGACGTCGGTGAGGTCGCCGAAGGTGCAGCACATGGCGATGCCGGCGCCCTTGTCGGGCTCGGCCGCGGGGTGGGCGACCACCGGGATCTCGACGCCGAAGACCGGCGAGGTCACGGTGCTGCCGAACAGCGGTTGGTAACGCTCGTCATCGGGGTGGGCGATCAGCGCGACCACCGCGGGGATCAGCTCGGGGCGGGTCGTCTCGATGTAGATCGGGGCGGCGCCCGACTGGGCCCCGGAGGGGTGGAACGCGACCCGGTGGTAGTGGCCGGGGTAGTCGCGAGCTTCGAGCTCGGCCTGCGCGACCGCTGTCTGGAAGGTGACATCCCAAAGCGTCGGGGCTTCGGACAGGTAGGCCTCGCCACGGGCGAAGTTGCGCAGGAAGGCGGTCTGGCTGACACGCTGAGAGGTCGAGCCGATCGTCGTATAGGTCTGCTCCCAGTCGACCGACAGGCCGAGGTGGCGCCACAGCGACTCAAAGACCTGCTCGTCCTCCTCCACAAGCCGCTCGCACAGAGCCACGAAGTTGGGGCGATCGACCGGGACCTGGCGCTTGGGGTCGGGCGTCTCCGGCGGCGTGAAGTCGGGGTCGTGCGGAAGTTGCGGGTCGCAGCGGACGCCGTAGTAGTTCTGCACCCGCCGCTCGGTGGGCAGGCCGTTGTCGTCCCAGCCCATCGGGTAGAACACCGACTTGCCGCGCATCCGCTGGTAGCGGGCGATCAGATCGGTGTGGGTGTAGGAGAAGACGTGGCCCACGTGCAGGCTGCCGCTCACGGTGGGCGGCGGTGTGTCGATCGAGTAGACGTTTTCACGCGGCTGGGAGCGATCAAACGCGTAGGTGCGGTCGGCCTTCCAGCGCGCCGCCCACTTGTCTTCGAGGCCCTCCAACGCCGGGCGCTCGGGTACGACGACCGCAGGCGGTGCGGTCGGCGACGACGAGGCAGGCGGGGGAGTGGCAGTCATGGGGCTGAGTTTATGGGCGCCGGACCGAGCGGCGAAAACGAGTTGTCCCGAGGCCGGGTGGTTCCTAGCCTCCCTTCATGACGCGCATGGGCCTACCGGGTGGATCGGCACTCGTCTTCTTCGCAGATCCCGCGGCTTTCCTGAGCGAGGCCGGGCACTTCTTGGCCCGCGAGCCGGTGGTCAACACGGTGGTCAACGTCGTCACCCATCGGGCGGTGACCGAAGACGCCGCCGGGGTTCCTCGTGATCCGGCCGCGCCGCGCTGGTGGGTCTTGGCCCGCGATGCCTCCGGGGAGGTTGTCGGTGTCGGCATGCGCACCGCTACGGCTCCGCCGTACGCCCTCTATCTGCTGCCTATGCCGGATTCGGCAGCACGCGAGTTGGGTGCCGTGTTGGTCGGTCGCAACGAAGCCGCCCCACGCATCAATGGCTCGCTACCCAGCGCGCTTGCCTGCGCCGAGGAGATCAGCCGCCGGACCGGCGGGACTGCGCTGGTCGATCGGCATTCGCGGCTCTTTGAGTGCACCGAGTTGGTGCTCCCGACGATGCCGCCAGGGCGGCTGCGGCCGGCCGAACTCTCCGATGCGCAGCGGTGCCTGGATTGGTTCACGGTCTTCCACGCCGAGGCCGACGCGCAGGCGGGGCGGGAGGGCGGAGGCGCCTCTGAGGTGTCCGCGCACTCCATCGACGACATGCGTCGCCGGATCGAGGGCGGTCGGATCCTGCTGTGGGAGACCCCTGGCGGGGAGGTCGTGCATCTGACCGGTGTGAGCGCACCCGCCTTCGGCGTCTCGCGCATCGGTCCGGTCTACACGCCTGCCGAACACCGCGGCCGTGGCTACGCGTCTGCCGCCGTCGCGCTGGCGACCCAAGCAATCTTCGACGTCGGGGCGCGTGCCTGCCTGTTCACCGACCAGGCCAACCCGACCTCCAACGGGATCTATCAGGCAATGGGCTATCGCGCGGTCGCCGACACCGGAGACGTCGTCATCGAGTGAGATACCCTAGGGGGTATGACGAACCACACGCATGGCAGCGATGTCCTGGCCGGACTGCGGACCCCCTCCCGCGACCTGCGTCGCCTGATCCCCGAGGTCTACTCCGGCTTTGTGGCGACCTCACGCGCCGCGATGGCGCCGGGGGCGTTGGATGTGAAGACCAAGGAACTGATCGCGCTGGCGATCGCCGTCTCCACCCAATGTGACGGCTGCATCGCCTCACACGCCCGCGGTGCGGCGCGCGCCGGCGCCTCCGAGCAGGAGGTCGCCGAGATGCTCGGGGTTGCCCTCTTTATGAACGGCGGACCCGGCACTGTCTACGGCCCGCGCGCGCTCGCGGCATACCAGGAGTTCGCTGGTGCTGGAGATGGCGAGTAAGTCAGCTGGCGACTGAGTCAGCTGGTGAAGAAGGCGCAGTGCGAGACCAGCCCGTCCCGGCCGCACAGCCATAAGCGTGCGCAGCGCACGCTTGTGGCGGTTGATCGGGTCGGTTGGCAGCCATAGCGTTCGTGGCGCGCGCTTGTGGTGGTTGGGGGTCGTTGGCGGCAGGGGGTCGCGGTCGCCGACCGTGGCTTGCCGGCCAGGCCTGCCTAGACTGACGGCCGTGACTACCAGCGACGCGCGTGTGGCCGAGAGCTTCGCCGAGGCCGAGGATGCGTTGTTGTCGCGGTGGCCGGAGCACAAGCTGGAGCCCTCGCTCGACCGGATCCGCGCCTTCACCGAACTTCTCGGGGATCCGCAACGGGCCTACCCCGTCGTCCACCTGACCGGCACCAACGGCAAGACGTCGACCGCCCGCATGATCGACACGCTGCTGCGCGCCCGCGGCCTGCACACCGGTCGGTTCACCAGCCCGCACGTGGAGAAGATGAGCGAGCGGATCAGCCTCGACGGCGAGCCGCTGAGCGATGAGCAGTTCGTCGCCGCCTACAACGACGTGGCGGCCTACACCCATCTGGTCGACGCCACTCAGCCGTTCCCGCTGTCGTTCTTTGAGACCGTCGTCGCGATGGCGTATGCCGCCTTCGCCGACGCTCCGGTGGACGTCGCCATCATCGAGGTGGGCATGGGGGGCGCCTGGGACGCGACCAACGTTGCCGACGGGTCGGTCGCGGTGATCTGTCCGATCGGCATGGACCATGCGCAATACCTCGGCGACCAGATCACCGACATCGCGCGGGAGAAGGCGGGCATCATCAAGGCCGGGTCGATCGCGATCATCGCCGAGCAGCAACCCGAGGTGCTCGAGATCCTGCTGGAGCGCGCCGAGGAGGTCGGCGCCGAGGTAAAACTCGAAGGCCGTGACTTCGGGGTGCGCGCCCGCGCCGAGGCGCTCGGCGGCCAGGTCGTCGACCTCTTCGGCCTGCGCGGAGAGTATGACGAGGTGTTCGTGCCGCTGTTTGGCGCCCACCAGGCGCAGAACGCGGCCATGGCGCTTGCGACCGTCGAAGCCTTCTCCGGCGACGAATCGCTGGCCGACGAACTGGTCCGTGAAGGCTTCGCCTACGCCACGAGCCCGGGCCGCCTGGAGATCATCCGCCGCAGCCCGACCGTCTTGCTCGATGCCGCGCACAACCCGCACGGCGCCGAGGCCTCTGCTCAGGCGCTGGAGGAGTCCTTCTCCTTCTCGACCCTGATCGGCGTGATCGGCGTGATGGGGGACAAGGACGCCGAGGGTGTGCTGGCGGCATTCGAACCCCACCTCGCCCACCTCATCTGCACGCAGACCGCGAGCAGTCGAGCGATGCCCGCCCACGACCTCGCCGACCTGGCGCGGGAGATCTATGGGGAGGACCGCGTCAGCGTCGCGCCTCGGCTGCTCGATGCGCTCGACCAGGCCGCGGCACTCGCCGAGGCGGGGGAGGCCTACGGCGATCCGCTCGGCTCCGGTGCCGTGCTGGTGACGGGCTCGGTCGTCACCGTGGGCGAGGCGCGCGCCCTGCTGAAGAGGATCGGCTCGTGAGCGCGGAGGTCAGCCGATGAGATCGCCCCGCCGCGGCATGTGCGCCGCCGTTTTGTGCCTCGAAGCGATCACGGTCGCCCTCGCCACGCCGGTCATGGTCTCCATCAACGACGTCCCCCTCGGCCGCGCGGTGCTGATCGGTGTCGGCCTGGCGGTGGTCTGCCTGCTCCTAGCCGGGATGCTGCGTGGGGAGTGGGCCTATCTGCTCGGCTGGGTGGCCCAGGTCGGGGCGATCGCGCTCGGCTTCATCGTGCCGATCATGTTTGTCCTCGGTGCGATCTTCGCGGCGCTGTGGGCGACGGCCTACTTCCTGGGACGCAAGATCGAGCGTGAGCGGGCGTTGTATGGCGACCTCGCACCCGACGCGCATTGAGCCCAGATAGCCTGCCGCTATGACTTCGGCTGCCGAACGCACTCTCGTCCTGCTCAAGCCCGATGCCGTCCGCCGCGGCCTGGTCGGCGCCATCTTGGGCCGCTACGAAGCCAAGGGGTTGAGCATTGTCGCGCTCGAGATGCGTCATGCCGACGCGGCCCTTGCCGATCGGCACTACGCCGACCACGTGGCCAAGGACTTCTATCCGCCGCTGCGCGACTTCGTCACCAGCGGCCCGCTCGTGGCGGTTGTGCTGCAGGGCGACTCGGCGATCGAGGTGGTCCGCGCGCTCAACGGGGCGACCGACGGCCGCAAGGCTGCGCCCGGCTCGATCCGCGGCGACTTCGGTCTCTCCAACCGCGAGAACCTCGTCCATGGCTCGGACTCGCCGGAGTCGGCGGCCATAGAGATGGCGATCTGGTTCCCCGACCTGGGGTGATTAGCGGCGTCCGCCGCCGAGTAGTCCGCCGAGGATGTCGCTCAGGATCGAGCCGGCGCTGACCGAGGAGCGGGAGCCCGAGCCCTGTGTCGCGCCGCTCAAGACCTGCTCGAGGATGCTCGACAAGATGCCTCCGCCACCGGTGGCTTCGCTGTTCTTGCCGCGCACTTGCTTCGCGAGATAGGACAGCACGATCGGGGCGAGGATCGGGAGCAGCTTGCGCACCAGCCCGCTGCTCACGCCGTTGACTCCACCGAGGCTGCGGATGACGTCTTCCTGCTGATCGCCGAAGATGTGGCCGCTGATCTTTTCGCCATCGGCAACGTCGATGCGCTGGAGATCGGCGGGGCCGTCGGCGAGGTCGTTGTCGTGCTGACCGAGCGCCTCCATCAGCGAAGCCGCGCCGCCTGGGTGGGCCGCGTTGGCGTTGAGGCCGCCCAACAGTGCGGGAAGGGCCGCTTCGGCGGCCAGGGCCACCTCGCGCGGGTCGGCGCCGAGTTCGGCCGCCAACTGGTCATAGGGGAGGGACGCCAGGAGCTGGTCGAAGTCAGACATGGGCCAACCCTAACCGCCTGATCGTGGCCGCGACCGCTGATCGAGCCACTGGGCACGGCTGGTCTTGACATATTGTTTAACGATGTTATCGTTTATCAATAACAACGATCTTCGATATGTGGGGGTGCGAGATGGCCATCAACTGGCAACGACTACTGACCTTCGATCGCGTGGACTTTGCGGTCACCAAGGTGGTGATCGCGGGGGCGGCGGCCGCTCCGCTTGCCGGGGTGTACGGCGTACTCCAGCCCTGGTTGGCGGGGGAGCCGCTGGTGACCACGGTCCCCACCGGCTCGATGAGCCCGCTCGACTCGGCCGCGACGTTGCGGCCGGGAGTGTCGGCCGAGCACACCGGTGAACTGCTGGTGCGGCTGCCCGATGCCGCGACGGGGCTGTGGGTGAGCCAGCTGATCGCGTCGGCGTGGGTGGCCGTGATCGTGTGGGCCGTGCTCTGGCAGCTCTGGCGCGTGCTGACTTCGATCCAGCGGGGGGAGCCGTTCTCCCGAGGTGTCGTGGCGCGACTTCGGTGGATGGCGACGTACCTGATCGTGGCTCCCTGGGTCTTGCTGGCGCTCAACGGGTGGGTCACGGGGCAGGTGTCAGCAGCAGCCTTCACCGACGATCAGCCGCTGAAGTTCGTGCTCTCCCTCGGCACTGAGTTCGCCGTGACGGCCACCGGGCTGCTCATCGCCGCCATCGCCGAGGCCTTCGTCCGGGGCGAAGAGTTGCAGGCCGACACCGAGGGGCTGGTCTGATGCCGGTCGACGAGCCGCACCGGGTGATCTGCCACCTCGACGAGCTCCTCCTGGCCCGCGGCAAGACGCTGACCGCGCTGGCCGACGAGATCGGGGTGACGATCGTCAACCTGAGTGTGCTGAAGAATCAGCGGGCCAAGGCCGTCCGGTTCTCCACGCTGACCGCCATCTGCGACGCCTTGGAGTGCTCGCCCGGTGACCTCTTCAGTGTGGTGTGAACGCGGTCGCCCGGCTCCCCACCGCGTAGGCTGACCGAATGTCCGAACCCCAGTCGGTCTTCGCGCGCATCGAGCCCAAGCTCCCGCGGGTGCAGCGCCCGATCCAATATGTCGGTGGCGAGCTCAATGCGGTCGTCAAGCCGTGGAGCTGTGCGCCCGAGGGCGAGACCGTCCGTTGGGCGCTGATGTATCCCGACGCCTACGAGATCGGCCTGCCCAATCAGGGCGTCCAGATCCTCTACGAGATCCTCAACGAGCGCGACTGGATCCTGGCCGAGCGCACCTACGCCGTCTGGCCCGACATGGAGGCCGTGCTGCGCACAGGCGACAGCCTCGGCCCGATCCCGCAGTTCACCGTCGACAGTCACCGCCCGGTCGGTGACTTCGACCTGTTCGGGCTCAGCTTTTCGACCGAACTCGGCTACACCAACATGCTCACCGCCCTCGACCTCGCCGGCATTCCGCTGCGGGCCGCGGAGCGGACGGAGGCACACCCGCTGGTCGTGGCCGGTGGGCACGCGGCGTTTAATCCCGAGCCGATCGCGCCGTTCATCGACTTGGCCGTTCTGGGCGATGGCGAGCAGGCCGTCCTCCTGATCAGCGACCTGGTCCGCGACTGGAAGGCCGCCGGGCGTCCCGGCGGTCGCACCGCGCTGCTGGAGCGGCTCGCCGCAACCGGCTGCATCTACGTCCCGGCCTTCTACGACGTGGCGTATGCCGCCAACGGCGCGGTCGCCTCCATCACCCCCAACCGCCCCGCCGCTCCGGCCCGGGTCAGCAAGCACACGCTGATGGACCTCGACGCCTGGCCCTATCCCGCCAAGCCCCTGGTGCCGCTCGCCGAGACCGTCCACGAGCGCTTCTCGGTGGAGATCTTCCGGGGCTGCACGCGCGGCTGCCGCTTCTGCCAGGCAGGCATGATCACGCGCCCGGTGCGGGAGCGTTCGATCACCACGATCGGCGCGATGGTGGCCAATGGCGTCGCGCAAACCGGCTTTGAGGAGGTCGGTCTGCTCAGCCTCTCCAGCGCCGACCACACCGAGATCGCCGAGGTGGCCACCGACCTTGCCGACCGCTACGAGGGCACCAACGTCTCGCTCTCGCTGCCCTCGACGCGGGTCGACGCCTTCAACATCACGTTGGCCAACGAGTTCTCGCGCAACGGCCGCCGCTCCGGGCTGACGTTTGCCCCCGAGGGGGGCAGCGAGCGGATGCGCCGGGTGATCAACAAGATGGTCAGCGAGGAGGAGTTGATCGCGACCGTCGCGGCGGCATACTCCAGCGGCTGGCGGCAGGTGAAGCTCTACTTCATGTGCGGGCTGCCGACGGAGACCGACGAAGATGTGCTGGCGATCGCCGATCTGGCCAAGCGCGTCATCGCCACCGGCCGCGAGGTTTCCGGGCGCAACGACATTCGTTGCACCGTGTCGATCGGCGGGTTCGTGCCGAAGCCGCACACCCCGTTCCAATGGGCCGCTCAGCTCGACCACGAGACGACCGATGCGCGGCTGGCCAAGCTGCGTGAGGTGGTGCGGGCCGACAAGCGGTTCGGTCGCGCCATCGGCTTCCGCTACCACGACGGCAAGCCCGGCACCATCGAAGGCCTGCTCTCGCGTGGTGATCGCCGCGTCGCCGATGTGATCGAGTCCGTCTGGCGCGATGGCGGCCGCTTCGACGGGTGGAGCGAGCACTTCTCCTACGACCGCTGGGCCGACGCGTGTGCGCGCACCCTGACCGGCGTCGACCTCGACTGGTACACCGTCCGCGAGCGGGCCTATGACGAGGTGATGCCCTGGGAGCATCTCGACGCCGGGCTCGACAAGGAGTGGCTCTGGGCCGATTGGGAAGACGCGCTCGCCGCGGCCGACGGGGTGCCGGGGGCGGGAGAGGTCGACGACTGCCGGTGGACCCCCTGCTACGACTGCGGTGTCTGCCCCGAGATGGGCACCGAGATCCAGATCGGGCCGACCGGCCAACGGTTGCTCCCGCTGTCTGTCGTCTGATCGCGCAAGTGGCTGGACGACGTCGCGACGTGGAAGGTTCGGGGGAGTACTTCATCGGCCTGGACCGATGGATCCTCCAGGACGGCAACTACACCGACTTCGTGGTCGGGGAGCGCCGCCAGTTCGCTCTCGAATTTGGGTATGCGAGGTCGAATCGACTCAAGCCATGCGCTCCCTCTCAACCTCACCTCACGCATGCCGGACGCAGGACCTGGTACACGATGACGGGTGAGGTGGTCGCCGATGTGCCCTGCGACGAAGACAGAGCTTTCGTCCTTGAGTGCGGTCTGCGCATCTACAAGCAGTACTACTTGTTAACGGTTGACGGCGGCCGGCCCTCGGTAGGGCAGTGGTTGTGCGGCGACATCTTGCTTGGGGTTGATCCGTTCTTCGCTATGGACTTGCTCGGTGCCGACCAGCGGATGCCGCCGCTGATCTACAGCTGGGAGATCCTCGGGATCGAAGTGGATGTGTCGCCCACGGTCATGATCGAAGCTGGCCACCCGGACTACGCCGGTCCGGATGAAGGGCCGATGCTGATCAGGGACCCGGAGCGGGAACGCTACGCGTCGGTGGAGCGCACGGATACATGGTCCGAAGACGAGGAGATGTCGGGTAGCTACCGGCTCCGGTGCCGACTGCTCGACGAGGAGCCGGAGCGCACCATGCGGCTCTCGGGCCGCCGACGCCCCTACGGTCCCCTCTAACCGCTCAAGGTTCCCCGGGAATCACGCCTCATTCGGTTGGTTGGCCGTCTGATCTCACGTGCTCTGCGACCACGCGGCGATCGGCAGCGTGAGATAGACACCAACGCTGTAGGGCCCGACGGCCTGGGAGAGCGCACGGCAGAGTTCATCGCATCGGGCCTCACGGTTCTCGGCTCTGCTTGCGAACCACTTGGACCGGACTTCCACGACGATGTCCAGGCCGCTCACGTCATGGGCGCCCCGATTTCGGAAACGGACCTCGACATCGCCCGGCTGAAGGTTGAGGTCGTAGGGCTCTTCGGGACACTCGACTGCCAGCGACACTGCGTGTGGAAGAACAGCGGCGAGTGCCTCCACGTGTCTATCGGTCACCGAAGGACCGATAGAGACCTCGACGAGTGGCATGGGTCGCCCTCCGAACTGTTGATGACTGCGCCCGCAGGCAGGTTCGCTGAATCGGACCCAACGCAATGCAGGGTAGGTGTTGCAGAACCTTGCTGCCCACGCCTGGCCGTGAAGTCTCGGCCGGCAGGAGCAAGCAGGGTCTGCTGCGCCTGACCCGGCCTTGTCGGCGCTCGGCGCTAGAGTCGCCGGACTATGAGGCACCTGGACGATGACGAGCGCCGCCGCCGGATAGCGGCGCGGCATGCGTTTGCTCCGGGCACGCGGGTCGCGACACCGGAGGCCGCCACCGAAGCGGTCGCGGTGCTCCACGCCACCGAACCGCACACGGTCTATCTCTCGCTCGCGGCGCGCATCGATGGGCTGGCCCTCGGCGAGGTCGAGCGGGCTCTGTATGACGACCGTTCGCTCGTCAAGCAGTTGGCGATGCGCCGCACTCTGTTTGTCTTCCCGCGTGCACTGCTGCCCGCAGCGTGGGGAAGCGCCTCCGCGCGCGTCGCCGTCACCGAGCGCGCCCGGCTGGCCAAGGAGCTCGAGAAGAGCGCGGTGACCGGCGACGGCGCGGCGTGGATCGCGGCGGCGTCCGGTGCGGTTCTCGAG